>JAJFJC010000219.1 GCA_021774385.1 Alphaproteobacteria bacterium | reverse complement strand
GCGTCTTTCGTTAAGCGAGTCGATGTTGACCTTTCGACCTTCACCGCCGACGAACGAAAGCAAGCGTTCTTCCGCATGGTCATACCGCTTGTGGCGCGCGAGAATGACCGCGTTCGCGCGGAACGTAAATCAGTGATCGCTGATCCCGTCTCCGTACCGGATGCGGTTTATAAGCGTTATCGCGTTACACTCGGAAACATTGAGGAATTACGGCAACGGGTCGACGTCATACCGGCTTCCCTTGTGCTGGCGCAGGCAGCCCTAGAAAGTGGCTGGGGCACCTCACGCTTCGCTTTGGAAGGCAATAATCTGTTCGGCATGCGAACCTACGACGAAGATGTGCCCGGCCTCACCCCGGCGGCGGCTAAGGGTTTCAAGGTCATGCAGTTCGATTCCTTGGGTGACGGTGTTGCCACCTACGTGCTGAACCTCAACACCCATCCCGCTTATAAAAATCTGCGCCAAGCCCGTGCCGATATGCGCAAGGCAGGAAAATCCATCAACGGACCGGAATTGGCGGCACAGTTGGCAAATTACTCCGAAATTCCGGAAAAATACGGACGGATCCTGCGCGCGCTCATCGAACGCGAGAAGCTCATGCCGTTCGACCATGTCCGGTTGGTTGAAAGCGACTAACCGCGCCAGAGACATCCGCGCGAAGAGGCGCCGTGTTCAAATGTGGCGCGAACTACTTCGCCTTCATTTTTAGCGTCGCCAGATCGTAGCCGGCAACTTCCTTATAGCGTTGTTGAAACGCCGCCATCTCCGCCTTGGAAATCACGTCGTCGATATTGTCGAAAGGTCTATCACCCGTTCGTTCGATGACTTCCTTTATCAAGGTATCCGGTGGTGCGACACGATTGATCAGCACAATCTTCGACGTCGCTTCCAACCGCTGGCGCTCGTAGGTTTCGAACGCGGCGCCGGCATCGTCTTCTTCGGTTAGCAATTGTGCGAGGCATTCGGCGTCGAGGATCGCCTGTCCCGCACCATTCGACCCGCGCGGCACCATGGGATGAGCCGCGTCTCCCATCAACGTGATACGGCCTTGCGTCCAAAATGGCAGCGGGTCCTGATCCACCATCGGAAAATCCAGCACAATTTCGGCGCCGCGAATAAGGCCCGGCACGTCCAACCAATCGAAACGCCAATCCTCGAACGCCGCGATAAAATCCTCGACCTCGCCGGGCTTGTTCCAGTCGCGCGGCTCCTTAACCAGCGGGCGTGCCAGTTCCGCAACCCAATTGACAAGTTGGCGCCCTTCCACGTCGATATTGTCGCGGATCGGATAAATCACCATCTTGCCCGTTTCCAACCACCCGGCACGGATCATGGTGGCGCCAGACAGGATCGGCAGCCACCGCGTCACGCCGCGCCACATGTTAAATCCGGAATAGCGCGGCGGGCCTTCCTGCGGATGAAGCTGTTTGCGAAGGTTGGAGTGGATGCCGTCACAAGCGACCACTGCACGGCCAGATACCAACAAAGCCGATTGGCCGGCATTGTCCTCGAATTGCAACGATACACCGTCGCGCACATCCCTCGCTTCGAGGCAGGAGATTCCGGTAATGAGCTTTTCGCAGCCGGCGCGTGCCACAAACGCATTCGCCAGCACATGCTGAAGGTCACCGCGATGAATTGAATATTGAGGCGTCGCATATCCCGCATTCGTCCCCAGAGGATCGGTGTAGATAAGCTGGCCGAAACGATTAAAAAATGACGCTTCGCTGGTGCGAATGGCAGCCGCATCCAACGCGGGCCCAAGCCCTAAGTCATGCAAGACCCTGGTCGCATGCGGTAGAACGTTAATACCGACACCGAGCAGTTTGATCTCACTCGTCTTTTCGAAAATTCGACACGAAATTCCCCTGGCGTGTAGGCAAAGTCCTAATGTCAGTCCGGCAATTCCGCCACCGACGATGAGAATATCCTCGTTCATATTGCGCATGCTTGGTCCGACATTGTCTTATTCATCAAATATCGCGACCGCGCGCGTGAACCCGGCCGAAGCCGCGCGAATTTTGAACGGAAAGCAGGCAATCGTGAAGCCGTTCGCGGGCAATCCCTCGAGATTATGCAATTTCTCCAGGTGACAGTAGCCGATTTCCATTCCGGCACGATGGCCCTCCCAAATTAGGCTCGCATCGCCAGTCTCGGCAAATTTATCTTTGGTATGTACAAAAGGGGCATCCCAACTCCAAGCATCGGTGCCGGTAACCCGTACCCCGCGCTCCAACAAATATAATGTTGCCTCGCGTCCCATCCCACAACCGGTTGCCACATACTCCGCACTCCCATATGCGGTTCCAGCAGCGGTATTCACTATAACGATTTCAAGCGGCGCCAACCTGTGCTCTATCCTAGCAAGTTCCATCTCGACGTCTGCTGCCGTAACGACATAACCATTTTCGAAATGGCGAAAATCGAGTTTCACGCCAGGATTGAAACACCACTCCAACGGCACCTCGTCAATCGTGATCGCGCGTTCGCCTTTGTTCATGGTGGTGTGAAAATGATATGGCGCGTCGAGATGGGTTCCGTTGTGGGTCATCGCGTGTACCCACTCGATTGCCCACCCCTGCCCGTCTGGTAGTTCAGCCTCTGTAAGACCCGGGAAAAATAACGCCACATCCTTAGCCGAATCCGCATGCGTGACGTAATCGATTTTTGGCTGAAAACCGGGGGGGTCCGAAATTATGTCATTTTCCAAAAAGATCGACAGGTCGACAGTACGGCGGGACATGCGGTTCACTTTCGATGATGCACCCACACTATAACCCGAACGGGATCGCGAGAAACAAGCGCCGGCCACCGCAACAAACGCGGCCGTTGGAAAATAGAAAAATTGCCTTGGCGTTTACCGTGACGGGTCCTTAAGTTAATTCCAAACAAAGCTCAAATCATTCAGGAGTATTAGTATGGCGCTAGAAATTATTGGCATCAGCCAGTCGAATTTCGTTCGTACGGTCCGCATGGCGGCCGAGGAGAAAGGCGTCCCCTATAAGCATATTTCAGCGATGCCACACTCGGACGAAGTGAAGGCAATTAGCCCATTTGGACAAGTTCCCGTGATGCGGCATGACGGGCTGGAACTCGCGGAATCTCAAGCAATCGCCCGATATATTGATACCGCCTTCGATGGCCCGGCGCTGATACCAACCGACCCAAAAGCGGCGGCACCGATTAATCAATGGATTTCAACCGCGGCGGGCAGCGTCGATCAACTGCTCATGCGCAATTATGTCGTCGAATACGCCTTCCATAAGGATGACGACGGAAACGTTGTCCGCACCAAGATCGACAAGGCGATAAAACGCTTCCCCCGCATGTTTTCGATGCTCGAAAAGGCAGTCGCGCCGGGTTATCTCGGGTCCGCATCATTTACCATGGCGGATTGTTTTCTCATCCCCATTCTCAACGCGACACAAATGTTCCCGGAGGGAAAGGAGCATTTTGGCAACTCGGAAATCCTAAAGGCTTATTTCGACCAAGTCGCCGAGCGCACCAGCTTCAAGAATACGGCCCCCTAATCAACAACAGGACTATGGCGATGGCAGCAAGAGAAATCGATACGGGTACTGAGCAACTTCTCTGTACCGTGCGCGATGGCGTGGCGCTAATCACACTGAACAGGCCGGAAGCACGCAATGCCCTTTCCGACGATCTGTCCCCGGCATTGCGGCGCATGATCAAGGAACGCGGCGAAGATCCAGATGTCGGCGCCCTGTTGCTGACCGGCGCCGGCACCGCTTTTTGCGCGGGCGGCGATGTAAAGGGCATGGGCAAGGGCAGCCGCAAGGCGCAAATGAGCGACGAAGAACGAATCGCGGATTTGAAGGTCCGCCAGCGTGACTTGACCGGCGCCCTATTCGGCCTCCGCAAACCGACGATCGCCGCCCTACCCGGTCCCGCCGCGGGAGCCGGTCTCGCGATCGCGATGGCGTGTGATATTCGCATTGCCGCCCAATCCGCGTTTGTCAGCGCGGGATACGCCCGTGTCGGCATGAGCGGAGATTATGGAATCGCCTGGTTGCTAACCCATCTGGTGGGCACATCGCGCGCACGGGAAATGATGTTTACCGCCGACCGCGTGGAAGCGGACCGCTGCGAACGCATTGGGCTTTTCAACCGCGTCGTTCCGGACGAACTACTACAGGAGGAGGCCTTCGCGCTTGCCGCCCGTCTCGCCGCTGGCCCACAGATCGCACTGCGGAACATGAAGGATAATTTGGACGATGCGCTAACCCAGGACTATTTGACATCGCTCGACGGAGAAGCGCCTCGTCTGGTAGAGACGTCGCGCACCGCCGATCACCAAGAAGCCGTCAATGCCTTCATCGAGAAACGTAAACCCGTTTTTACAGGCCGTTGACGATTTGCGACGGCCTCTTCGGAAGCCGTATCATTTCGAAAGTTAACGAATTCAGCAATTCGAGAGAAATCCATGACCGTATCCATCAGACCACTTCATCCCATGTTTTGCGGAGAGGTTCACGGCATCGATATGACGGAACCAATGACCCGCGAAGACGTCGCTGTGATCGAGGCAGGGATGGATGAGTACGCGGTCTTGGTCTTTCACGGCCAAAACATTACCGACGAACCGCAACAGGCTTTCACGCGAAATTTCGGTGACTTGGAACGCCCTGGGGCCGTGAGCAATATCACGAAGGATCATGAGCGACGCCTCGACCCACTCATGGCAGACGTGTCGAACCTGGACAGCGAGCACAAGCCGTTCCGGCGCAATGACCGGCAGCGCATGTTCAGCCTCGGCAACCGGCTATGGCATTCGGATAGTTCGTTCCGCGCCATACCCGCGAAGTATTCGCTCCTGTCGGGCCGCATCGTCCCATCGCGGGGCGGCAATACCGAATTCGCCGATATGCGCGCGGCCTATGATGCCCTGGACGAGTCGACGAAGGCTGAATTAGAGGAATTGGTGTGCGAGCATTCGCTCCTCAATTCCCGCGGCAAACTTGGTTTTGAAGGACTTAGCGACGCGGAACGCGCCAACTTCAAACCCGTTCGCCAGCGGCTCGTACGAACCCACCCTGTAACGGGACGCAAATCGCTGTATCTTTCGGCGCATATCGGTACCATCGTTGGCTGGCAAACACCGGAAGCCCGAATTTTCCTGCAAGACTTAACCGAAGATGCGACCCGTACAGAATTCGTCCACCGGCACCAGTGGCGCCAGTATGATTTGGTGATGTGGGACAATCGACAGGTCATGCACAGGGCGCGACGCTTCAACGACGTCGACGACGTTCGCGACATGCGGCGCACCACGGTCGCTGGTGAACAGATGACCGTCGAGCAAGCCGCGTGAAATCGAACTACCGTTTCCGATTCATGAACGCCGTCATCAGACGATTTGGTTCATCCGTACGATAAGCATCGACATAGGCCTGTATACCCGCACGCGCGCCATCCGTCGGCGACATCCTATCCCAGTCGATGATCAATCGTTTTTGGATGCGTACCGCGCGCGGGCCACAGGCTAGTAGCGAGTCGATCCAGCGATTGACCGCTTCGTCAAGTTTCATCGCGGGAACCATCCGCTCCAAAAAACCGATCCGGTAGGCTTCCTCGGCATCGATGTGATCGCCGGTGAGAACCAATTCGCAGGCTTTCCCCCAACCAATCAAGCGGGGCAATACCGACGCCTCCATGCCAGAGGGAATACCGTGACGTGTTTCCGGCATGCCGAAGCGCGCATGATCAGCGGCGGCGCGCATATCGGCACAGGCCGCGATTTCCATGCCCGAACCGAAACAATAGCCGTTAATCCGCGCGATTACGGGAACCGGAAACTGACGCACGGCGTCACAGACCCGGTGCGTCCAGGTCGAGGAGTTCTCGGCCTGCGCGAGATCGAATTCCGCCATCTCCGCGATATTCGTGCCACCGACGAACGATTTTTCACCGGCGCCGGTTAATACCAGCGCACGCAGTGTTTCATCGTGCTTGAGGTCGGTCATCACCTTCACGAACCGTTCCTTGCCAGCAAGACCCAGCGCATTGCGCTTTTCCGGGTTGTTGAAGGTCACCCGCGCAACGCGGCCCGCATCCCCATGATCGTCGAATTCCAGTTTTATTAACGACTCTGATTGCGTCACCCCATCTCTCCTTCCGCCGTGAGAACCGCTTGCTCGACAAACGGCCCACCGTAGTCTTGTTCCGCATTTTCCCGTGAGACCAGCCCGTCGCGAATATCCGCCGCCAATGCCGATGGCGCCCGCGTCTCGGGCGCGCCATATCCACCACCACCCGCGGTTTCCAATCGCATGGAATCGCCAGCCTTCATCTCGATATGTGAGACCTTCGAGGACAATTCCTCTCGGTCGGGACCATCCGCATTCTTGATAAGGCTTGCCGTCGCGCCCTCCGCACCGCCAAAGACGCCCGGCGCTCCAATCACGTGGCTGTCGGATCGAATTGAAAATACAATGTCGTCCTGCATAGCGCGAATTTGACGGGCAATACCCACGCCCCCGCGATGCTGCCCGGCGCCGCCCGAATCCTCAACTAGCCCATATTCATCGACCATCAGCGGATACTCATGCTCAAGTGCTTCGGCGGGAAGGTTCGATGTGTTTGTTAGGTGCACATGAACCGCATCCATTCCATCGGAGTCGGCACGCGCGCCGGAACCACCGCCGACCGTCTCCAGATACACGAAGGGACCACCGCCCCGGCGTTCGCCGGAAAACACGATCGCTGGAATGGAGTCGTGTCCGGCCGCCATCACGGAATCATCCGACAATAACGGCGCAAAGGCACCGAAGATAGCCCGGGCCACCTTGTTGCACGTAATACTGCGAGCACCGACCGCCGCCGGATGGCGTGGATTGACGAGACAGCCATCAGGCGCATCAATCGCAATCGCCTCGAACATACCGCCATTGGGCGGGAGGTTGGGGTCGAGCAATGTCTTGATCGAGTAGTACACGGTCGCCCGCAGTGCGCTTTCCGGCACATTCATCGCGCCGCGCGCCTGTCCGCTCGTTCCCGTAAAGTCCAAAGTCAGGGCATCGCCAGCAATGTGTACCGTCGCCGCGATGGCTACGGGATCACCACCTTGTCCGTCATCGTCCAGATAACTGGTACAGCTGTAGGAGCCGTCCGCAAGAAGCGCGATCCGGTTACGCAAACGGCGGTTCGTATAAGCAAGGAGGTCATCCACGGCGCCGAGCACTTTCCCCAGCCCCGTTCTGTCCGAGAGCGACTCGAGCAAGGCTGTTCCGCGCGCATTCGTCGCGATCTGAACATTAAGGTCCAGTGCCCGTTCCTCCGGTTCGCGTGTATTGCTGCAAACAAGCCGCATGATGTCGTCGCTAACCACCCCTCGGGAGGCGACGCGAATTACTGGTATGCGAATTCCCTCTTCGAATACCGTCCGGGCCGCGCCGGAAATCGAACCGGGGACGCTGCCGCCAACATCGGAATGATGGGCGATATTGGCCGTAAAAAACTGAACGGCGCCATCGATCACAACAGGGGAAACAATTGAAATATCCGGCATATGCGTTCCACCGGCGAGATAGGGATCGTTGCAAATAAAGGCGTCCCCTGCTTCCATGTCGCCCGTTGCATAAGTCTTGAGCACCGCCTGCACGCCCCCCATCAGTGATCCCAAATGCAGGGGTACATGGGAAGCCTGCGCAATCAGTCGTCCCCGCGCATCAAATAGGCCCACCGAACAATCGCGACGTTCCTTTATGTTCGTGGAAAATGACGACCGGATGAGCGTATTTCCCATATCCTCGGTAATCGAAAGCAGGCGATTGCTGAAAACCTCCATCGCGACAGGATCAAATTCGCGGCTCATAGCCCCACCTCGATTACGATATTTCCCATTCCATCAAGCGCCGCGCTATGCTTCGGTAATATCACCGTGGTGGCGCTCATTTCCTCGACGATTGCAGGGCCTTCAATTCGTTTATGCTGGGGAAGAGCCTCCCGACGATAGACGGGCGTCTCCAACCATCCCCATGCCGCGCCAAAATACACCGATCGCCGTTCGGTCATTGCCTCGTCCAAAGAACGTGAATCTTGCGAAAACCGCTGTTCAGGCCGGGTGACGTCGCCAATGGCCTGCACCCGGCAATTCACTGTTTCGACCGCGCGGCCGGGAATATCGTAACCGTACTCCAACGTATGGTATTCAGAGAAGCCTTTCAGGAACGCACGAAAATCTCCCTGTCCGATTGCCTCCATCGGAACGCGGACCTCATGATTCTGGCCTACATAGCGGGCGTCGATAAAATATCGAAACGTACGTCTTTCCCGCAATACACCATCACGTGTCAGAAGCCTGTCACCCTCACAGCGCATTTCCTTAAACAGTCGGCAAACGTCAAGCCAAGAGACACTATCGGCGGGGGCGACGGCGCTCCTCACCAAATCATGTACGATGTCCGACAGCAAGATTCCGCGTGCGCACATCGTTCCAGGCGCATCGGGAACAACAATACGCGGTATTCCACATTCAAGCGCAAGCTCGCCCGCATGCAGCGGCCCCGCGCCGCCATAAGCAAACAACGCGAAATCCGCCATGTCGTAGCCTCGTTCCGTCGTTACCGAACGAATCGCACGACTCATATTCGCAACAGCTATTTCTATAATGCCAAACGCAGCCTTGTCGGTTTCGAGTCCAAGCGGTGTTGCGATTTTATTCTCAATGGCCGCACGGGCGGCGCCGATGTCGATCGGCATCGTGCCCTCAAGCAGCGCATTGGCGTTTAATCGCCCCAAAACCAAATTGGCATCGGTCAATGTCGGTTCCGTGCCACCAAGACCATACGCGACAGGCCCCGGTAACGCGCCCGCGCTTCGAGGACCCACTTTCAACCCACCCGCATCGTCGAGCCACGCGATACTGCCGCCACCGGCACCAATGACATGGATATCCAGCATCGGCGTGCGAACCGGAAATCCCGCGACCTGCCGATCCGATGTAAAGGTCGGCTTGGCGTCCCGAACCACCGAAATATCGGTACTTGTTCCGCCAACGTCATAGGTAATGATATGGGGGAGTCCCGCGCTACGGGCTGATTCAGCCGCACCAACCACACCCGCCGCGGGACCGGAAAGACATGTCCTAACGGGATGATCGCGAACCGTTGCAGCAGTCATCAAACCACCGTTGGAATGAATCGTATAGGGTTCGATATTGGGCGCCAGGGCCTTTGCCGAGGTAACGAAATCTTCGAAGTAGGTCGCCATGGCCGGGCCAAGATAGGCGTTCAGAACGGTCGTCGACATTCGCTCATATTCCCGAAACTCCGGCAACACCTCCGATGACAAGCTTATATACGCATCCGGTAACGCCGCCTTGATCATCTTCCGCATAAGACATTCGTGATCGGAATTGCGATAGCTGTGCAAGAAGCAAACCGCAACGGACTCGACTTCCGCTTCGGCAAGGGCGGCGGCGACGGCGGCTCCCGATTCTTCAAGGAATGGCGTTTCTATCGAACCATCAAACGACAGGCGTTCAATGACTTCCCAGCGTCGACGCCGCGGTACGACTGGGGATGGCTTGATTTGTGAATAATCGTAAAGGTGAGGACGGAGTTGCCGTCCGACCTCCAGAACGTCCCGGAATCCCTTTGTCGTGACCAATCCGGTCCGAGCCCCTCGGCGTTCGATCGCCATGTTCGTGGCAACCGTCGTGCCATGCCCGAGGAACCCCAACGCCTTTCCCTCTATACCCGCGACGGCAAGTAGCTTTGGAATACCCTGGCGGATCGACTCCGCAGGGTTTTGCGGCGTGGAGGGAAGCTTGTAATGAATTGCCGAACCGGCTTCCGTGTTCAGTAATGTGAAGTCCGTAAAGGTTCCACCGACATCAATTCCTAGTCGAAACATATCTCTCTCTTAAACGCATTTTGGATGCAAGGCGCCACCTTGGAACATCATGCCAAGCAAAAATATGTCAGCCAACGAATTCAAGGTAGTGAAATTGGCAAGAACCAATTTATCCCATGTTCATAACCCCGATACCAGACGCGAACAATTCTGGACATTTTGGTATAAATTTGGCACAGGTGCGCCTGGAGAGGTCGCGAAATAAATCATCGGTCCTACGTAAACTGTTTTCAGGGTGAGTATTCATGGTGTCCTTGAGTGGGAGAACTAAACGTAACGAAGATCGAATCCCGGTCGGTCATGCGAAAGTCTATATCCATGGTGAAATGTTTAATGTCATCAACTGGAGCCGGCATGGCGTCATGATTGGCCCCTATTCTGGCTCCCTCCGTGCAGGCCAGCCTTTTACGTTCCGCTTCGTACTGCCAATGAGCGACGAGGATGACTTCGAATTTAGTGCCTGGGCGGAAACCGTTCGCGTTGACGGCGCGGGTCTCGCGGCCCGCTACACGGACTTGAACACACGCGTTTCGGACAACATCGAGCACATGCTCGGCATTCTGTCGCCCGCCGAGTAACAACGCTCAATCCTCGATCAACCCGCGCTCACGCAAAACCTCCTCGGCAACGGCGTGGCTGTCGATCGCCGCAGGTAACCCGCAATACAGCGCCGTCTGTAGCAAGACTTCCTGGATCTCCGATACGGTGCAGCCATTGTTGATTGCCGAGTTTACATGGATGCGAATTTCGTGCGGCCTGTTTAACGCCGTTAGCATCCCCAGACACAGCATACTCCGTATTTTCCGATCGAGCCCCGGACGCGACCAGACCTCGCCAAAGGCATATTCCTCGGATAAGGCGCGCAGCGGCGCGTTAAAGGAATTCGTACTCGCATCGCGGTTCCGCAAATAATCCTCGCCCAAATTATCCTTTAAATATTGGCGGCCCGCTTCTCTTCGATCATTCATAATCTGAATCCTTATTGTTGGAGGTTAGGGGCAGAGTCCTAAACCACGCCCGGCAAATCCGTAAGCATCTATTCGATTCAGTACATCGATATTGACCAACGGTCTTACCCCTGCGCCAATAACAATCGTCTAAAATGGGAGGCTAGAATGAACGCGATTCCAATGCGCGACATCAGCAACGCCGAAATAGAAAAATACGAAGAAGACGGCATCGTTCTGCTGAAAGATATGTTCGATGCGTCTTGGCTTGCGCGGCTTACGGAACTGGCGGAAGAAGACATGGCCGATCCAGGTCCCCTTCATATGGAATTGGAAGCGGAAGGAAAGCCGGGCCGGTTCTTTTTCGACACATTTATGTGGACCCGCAAGGCGGGGTTTAAGGATTTCGTTTTCAATTCGCCCGCCGCGCGCATCGCAGCGACGGTCATGCAATCCGGCAAGGCCAACATCTTCTTCGACCAGCTTCTTATCAAGGAACCCGGCACCGAGGAACCGACCCCCTGGCACAACGACATGCCCTATTGGCCGGTTGACGGCCGACAGGTTTGCACAGTGTGGCTCGCGCTTGACGTCGTGGATAAGGCCTCGGGCGCGGTGGAGTATGTCAAAGGTTCGCACAAATGGGACGAGCGTTACCATCCTCCCGCTTTCGCTGGAGACGACCGTTACAAGACCGACTTCGCGAAGGTACCCGATATCGAGGCCATGCGAGGCGAGCTAACGTTCGCGCAGTTCGAAATGCAACCGGGCGACTGCACGGTTCATCATGGTTTGCTCGTGCATGGGGCGCCAGGGAACGCCCGTTCCGACCGACGGCGGCGGGCCGTGGTTACACGGTGGGCAGGCGATGACGCCACCTACTATCCGCGCCCCGGCATTCAGAAGATGGCCTGGGAGCCTGGCATCGAACCGGGCGCGCCGCTGGATTGCGATTTATGGCCCGTCGCTTGGCGCGAGGCCGGCAACGCCGCGCCGGCCCGTTAACCGCAGCCTAGTAATTTATCGCTCTTTGTTTGTCGAACCGGGCGAACTCTAAGTATTCGCGGAAACTGGGCTGGTGGCTCATTCGAGAGACATTTTGCATCCGCATCAGCACACGCCGAAGTGCGGGCTCCTCGGTTTTTTCCAGCAATGATGTGAAAAGCTTCTCGTTTTCTTGCTCAAGCTGAATTGCTTCCTCGCAAGCTTCGACAAAAGAAACAGGTATCGCGATCCGTCTTTCCCATTCATCGGCAGATGGGACATGATCAAACCGGCGTGAAAGACCGGAAAGTACCATGCGATATTTCTCTTCAATTTTTAAAAGGTCTTTAAAAGGCTGCACTGGACCGAATGCCAGCAAAACCATTCGATATAAAGCGCAGGTCCTATATTTTCTTTGTAGCGATGCATCCAATACTTCCAACGTTGAATCGTCGCTCATTTCTTCTGTCCTTTTCAAATTCTTACCTGAATACCGCCAATTACTTTTACTGAGTACAATATGTGTTGTTTTTAGAACGTTTTATTTATATTTATCCAAATATTCGTATCAGCTGCTTCCTATTTTTATACGAATATAAGGCAAATTTACTTCAATTCGAAGATCACAACGGGACACGTTTTTGTGTTCAGCAGCCATGCCTTCCCGCATACCGCGCAAATAGCATATGCGGTAGAGCAGTTTGGTGATGTACGGAGGCAAAAAAAGACCCCGCCGGCGAACTGGCATAAAAATGACCAGCAACGCCGAGCGGGGCTAGATACGGCCGACGCGAGGGGCTTTATCGCGCTGGCCAGGGGTAGGTAATGACGGGAAGATAGGGAGATTGAGGATTGCGATCGTCATCCATATGGATGAAAAATCACTCACATCGTAAAAAAACCTTCAGCGGCAAAAATTGCGAACTGAAGCTGGCTACCGTTTTCAAATCACCAAACAGTGCGAAAGGTCACTTTAACCCATTGTTTTATTGTCTTTTTATCGCGCCTTGACGAGGAACAACAGACCAAATTTTTTCTCACTCAGATTTAAGGCGCTCTTCGAAAAGTTCTATCGAGGAAATTATTTCTCGGGACATTTCCGCCTGACTACAGCCCGGGTTAAATCCAACAAGCATCGCATCGGTCAAGGGCTTCAAAAACTGTAGATCGACATGAGAAACCTGCTTGTCATTCTCTGTAATGTTCGAAACAACCCGGATCAAAGTCTTGCAGAGCTCTTCGCTTTCCTCGAAAGGACTTCCCGCAAGCCGCTGCAACGTATCGGTTGCCACATCAAGGATTTGGACCATATCCGTAAGAAGCGCCTTTTCCGTTTTATGCTCACCAAAACCAGCCATCATTCGCTCGACATGAAACGATAGCTCGAACGCATTCCGGCGCAATCGCTCCAAGTTTACCTCGGCATTTCGCTGTTCGATCTGCATACGCAATGCGGCCAAATCCATTGCCTCGCCATTAACTTTTGCCTGTAAAGTATTGGGAACCTCAATCAGCGGTGCGGTATTCGTATGTTTTGGGTCCTTGCGCCGGTCCGGACCAATATATCGGCTGGTTACAACGAAAGGCTTGCGGTTGTTTAGGATAAGGTCGAGGTGGCTATGGATAGCGCTAATCGAAACCGGCTTGATCAACAAACCGTCTGCCCCGCTGTCGATCAGTTGACGCACGCGTTCGGCAGTATTCTGCCAGGTCGTAACGACGATCGGAACGAATGGATTCTTCCCCAGGTTTTGATGTCGAATCAATTGAATCAGTTCGCATGCGTCGCCACCCGCCAAATCCGAATCGACGATAATGAGGTCCGGATTACCCTCACTGATGGCCTTTCGGAGGGAACCACATTCTTCAAAATCTTGCAGTGTATCCAAATTGAAATCGCGCAGAGCGGAACGTATCAGACGCCGTATTTCTAGTTCCGCCTCACCCAGATAAATTTCGATAGCCGAGTCGTCTTTTAATTTGTTCAAAACCGCACCTAACCGTCTCGACTCCCTCGAAATCGAAACTTCCGAGCTTCCGCCAACTCATTATCGTCGGCCTAAATCCTAATTTTGTGCCTGACGCGCAACCAAACAGGCCTGTTGCCGCGCCTTTAGATCGTGACACAAACCAACCGCCACCTCACGTTGCGCATAGGGTTCGGCTACTATTCTATAGTATGTCGTGTTGTTAAGCACGGCCTCCCTAACTTTAAGACCACCAACGGAAGCGAACAATTCATTGAATTTTTTCTGCAGCCGCCGAGTCTCCTCGTTTGCGGTGTTGAGAGAACGGAATGATGCCAGTTGAACGCGCCAATTCAATTCAGCCGCCGCCGCGGGTTGGGTCGAAATTTCACCGTCACTCTTGGTGTGTCGTGCGACACTCTCGGCGCTATCCGGAGCATCCACACTGTTGCCTGGAAGGACCCGTGGCAGATATGGCGCAAGAGACGGTCCCTTGCGCACATTCATTCTTCCCAGTCCCGCAATACGCGCCTTTGCCGCCGCGACCCTATTATCATCGGGAACCGGTTGCGACTGCCAAATGCTCAGAGCACGTGCGTAGAGCGTCCGCGCTTTGGCGGCATCCCCCAAAAACTCGCTCGCGTAACCATAATTATAGGCGGCAACCGCAACTCGCGGGTCGTCCCGACCAAACTTTTTTTCCAAATTTTCCAGTACCCGGCCAAGCAACGGTTCCGCTTCGATAAATCGTTTGCGTTCGACATAAACGATGCTCAATTCGTTCGTAACTTCCGCAACGATGCCATGCCCGCGCCCAAAGGCATCCTCGAAAATTCGCAACGACCGAACGAAAAGCGGTTCCGCCGCGGCAAAATCTCCCTGCTTAGCATGGACCGTCGCAAGATTTTTCAAGATAAATGCCGTGCGTGAGCTCTCACGGCCATATTCTACCTCGCTTAACGTTAGAGCCTTTTTAAAATACGGCGTGGACGCTTTGAACATTCCTGCCTCGAACAGTGACGAACCGCGCTGATAGTTTCGCGTTAATTCCTCTGATTGCGCGATTACCTCGCCCGCGTATGAAAATGCGAGCAAGCCAATCAAAACAATTTTGGCCAAAAAGTTTTGCACGCTGGCACGCATTTCCACTCACCGCATCCGGAATTGACATTCGTTAAACATGACGAAACCCAGCAATTATAACATGTCTCCAAGTGTGGATACGCCCCCACGCTCGCGTTACCGTCCATATTTCAATCAAAAGGAACATATACAATAGGTTAGATAGGATTAGTTTGCGTTCAGGTCCGATTGTTATTGGCAATTAGGGATATCAAGGCACAAAAATACCTTCTCTTATAATCTCCAATCGGCATGATTTGGCGATATTATTGATGTGGAAACTACTGTTAGGCATCCATCCTATGATGACATATTGGAAAGTTACCCTAAGTATTGTTACCAGATGGTAACTTAAGAATTGATTGGGCACGGGCATGCAGATTAAATCCTGGATCATGAAGCCGGAAAATACTGGCTTTGGACGTGCAGTATGCGCGGCCATAGGCATAATTGTCGCGGCCAGCCTTTATTATTCAGGGTATGCGCCCGCGGAACCAACCGCGCGGTCCGGCATCGGCTACGCGGCGGCAGGAGCCGCCGGCGGTGTCGTGGCCTTCGGCATTTTCGACATCATCCGAAAAATACTCTGACCGACCCTTTCAGAATCCTCGGATCGTTTCGCCTTCCAATGCACGCTGAACCGAGCTGCGCAGCAGCCGGACGATCGCGACGTTATCGTCCACCGGCACCCCGTCGACCGCCGCGATTTTCTTGCCTGATCCACCGTCGGTGAGACCAAGGCCAACGCCAATATATTCGAGCGCGAGTTCTTCCTCCGGTGTATGGCAAATCGAATGATCTTCCCGAAGCAACGCCAGTGCGGCGACAACGCCATAAGCGCCTATATTGGAAGAGGTGGCGACAACCAGCACATCCGTCGGAACAACGCTATAGACACCACCGCCACAAGGCGTGACATCTTCAAGTTTGTACGCAGGTAGGCGCGCGCATAACGCGTCGTATATTTTCCCAAAACCTATTTCGTTACCCCCGTCCGCGATCGAAAGCGTGGGTTTTCCCAACGCCGTCATTGTTTTGAACAGGTGGTCGACATTACAGCGAAATTCGGCACGCGAAACGCCCGTTGCCCCATAAATTATGCCGTTCGGATTACCGCCTAAACGCTCGATCGCGACGGCGACATCGACATCTTGGGCAATCGCCGACTGCTGATCGGTCCCGTTCATTTGCAAGTCGATCACTGGAACGTCAATGTCGAAACGCGCAATCAGCGCCTTTAACGGTGCGGCAGCCATATTGTCGGTGTAAATCGAAACCCAATGACCAAGCCGCAACAGCGCGTTCGCCAACACCGTTGCGCCCAAGGGACCATCATTTTCACCAACGGGCATGTGGCCGGGGACCGCGGCGCCGGTCACGATACCAATATGCCTAGGCCCCTCGTTCAACAGTTTCGCCGCCGCCAGCACGAGTGGCTCGTCGTGAACCGCGCGCGCTAGGTCGTACAAAGGCCCCTTCAGCCCGCGAGGTAACGCACGTCCTTGAAGTTCCATGGATTGCAGCCGATCGATATTCTCACAGGCAAATAGCATCAAGTTTTCCTTTCAGTGCACGCGCAAACCGCGACGATACGCCAACCAGCAAATACCGGCGATCAATTCGGGTTCTCGCCGATTACGCCATAGAGCGACGGGCGTCGTTGGTCCATTAACGGGTACCGACCTCGTATTTCATCGATGAAATCAAGATCAATCGTCGAGGTGATACAACATTCCGTGTCTGGCGCCGTGGCAACAACCACGCCCCAAGGGTCGACGACCATGCTGCGGCCGACAAAACCAATACCCGATTTCGGTTCGACTCCATATTGTCCCGAAGCGACGACAAACACCTGATTTTCAGCCGCCCGCGCTCGCATGAAGAATTCCCAATGGTCGAAGCGAGGGCTGAGAAACGCCGAAGCACAGACGATAATCTGCGCGCCCTTCAAACTTAAAACGCGATAAACTTCGGGAAACCGTAAGTCGGAACAGACCGATACGCCTATCTTACCGATCGTCGTATCGAAAACCGGAAGTTCGTCTCCCGCCTTCACCTTGTCCGATTCACGAATACCGCTTCGGATGTCAGTCCGGTCGGGCGCGTCGAACAAATGTGTCTTGAGATATTTCCCAACAATCGAACCCTGCGGACTGATCAGCGGCGCGGCGTTGTAGTACGCATCGTTTCCGCGCTCGTATATCGAACCCACCACATGCATGCCATAGGCTTTTGCTTTCTCCGCCAATAGATCGGTACTCGGCCCCGGAATCGTTTCCGCGGTTTTCTGATACAGATCTCCTTCGCTGTAGGACAAACCGGTCCAGACTTCCGGCAATACCACTAAATCCGAACCGCGCTCACCGGCAATATCCAGCAACCGGGAAACCTTCTCCCGCGTCGCCTCCGTTTCGCCATCGACAGCGGTAATTTGTATCGCCGACACCACTAGTTCGTTGCTGCTTGCCATATTGCATCCTTCTCCATCGCTCAGCCCTGACGCCCAGGCGAATAGAGTAAGCCTCTTAGGCGTTTTTCGGAAGCACACGGATTGCGCGGACCCGCCCAATCTGTTTCTATTCACCCGTTATCGGCTGTGTGATTGGAGTGAGCTTTGGCAGACAAACTGGATGCGGGTGACCCTTTTCCGGATATGGCGTTAAATCTTGTCGGTGGATCGACCCTTCAAATGCCCGGCGATTTAAAATCGAATTACAACATAATTCTTTTTTACAGAGGTCATTGGTGACCTTACTGCCGTCGGCAGTTGGCCGACTTTGAAAGAGAATCAGAAGTATTAGCGTCCCTCGACGCGAAGGTTTATGCCGCGAGTGTCGATGACGCCGACCAAGCCAGCGAAATCGCCAGCAATCTTTCCTATCCCGTTGCGCATGGCGTCACGCGCGCGGAGGCGGATAAGATCGGAGCCTGGTGGGAAGACCGCCGCGGGATCATTCAGCCTTCGGAATTCATCGTCGGCGCGGATGGCAAAGTGGTGTCCTCTACTTACAGCTCCGGCCCCGTTGGCCGTCTGCTGGCGACCGACGCGGTAAAAATTATCAATATGTATGAATCGCGGAAATAAACTCCGGGTGGATCAGGCGAAGGCGGCGAACATTTCCTCGAACGCCTTCAACTGATTGCCCGCCGCGGAGGACGGTACGAGAATAGGTGTGCGAACGCCCGTCTCATACCACGCTTCCAGTC
>JAJFJC010000218.1 GCA_021774385.1 Alphaproteobacteria bacterium | reverse complement strand
TTGATGTGGAATATGCCCTACCATGTCGAGCATCACGCGGTCCCGGCAGCGCCGTTCCATAGACTTCCGGCGCTACACCGAGAAATGGCAACGCAAGCCATCCCGCCGGGAATAGGCTATCTCGACTACCATCGATTGATGTGGCGCGAGCTTGCGTGAATTGATGCGGACAGGTGTCTGCGGTAACGTCGCGCCGTGGGATTCTTATTGGAGGTGCGGCGGGAACTATGAAGAATAAGAAAGCCGATACGCTGGAGGATGCGATTGCCCGCCTGAATGATGGTGCGACGATGCTGATTGGTGGTTTTGGTATCGCCGGGGTGCCTGAAATTCTGATCGAAGGCGTCTGCGATCGAGGGCTTCGCGATTTGACGATCGTTGCGAATAATTCCGGCACGCACAAAACGGGTATCGCCCGCCTGCTGGCCGAAGGCTGTGTCGGGAAAATCATTTGCAGTTTCCCCTGGGCTGTCGAATCCTTCGTTTTCAAGGAACTTTACGAAGACGGCAAGGTCGATCTCGAAGTTGTGCCGCAAGGTACCTTGGCGGAGCGGATGCGGGCAGCTGGCGCGGGGCTCGGCGGGTTTCTCACGCCGACGGCGGTCGGCACCGATCTTGGCGCTGGCAAGGCGGTCCATGAAATCGATGGTAAGGAGTACATTTTGGAAATGCCGTTGAAAGGCGACTTCGCACTCATCAAGGCGCGCGAGGTTGATGCGCGCGGCAATCTTACCTTTCGCATGGCGGCGCGTAATTTCAATCCGGTCATGGCAACCGCCGCGGACTACACGATCGTTGAGGCGACGACGGAAGTGCCGGTCGGTGACCTCGATCCCGAATGTATCATCACGCCGGGCGTCTTCGTCGACTGCTACTATATCGCCGGACCTTATGTGCCGGGGAAAGAGGAAGGACCACGGTCATGAGCGAGCCCAATCGATTAAGCCGGGATCAGATCGCGGCGCGTGTCGCCTTGGAACTGCAGGATGGCTGGCTTGTCAATCTCGGTATTGGTATGCCGACCCTGACCGTCAATTACATTCCGGAAGGCCGGGATATCCTGTTTCATAGCGAAAATGGCATTATTGGCATGGGACCCAGGCCCGCGCGGGATGAGGATATCGACCCTGATTTGATGAGCGCGGGCAAGGGGCCGGTCACACTGATTCCCGGTGGTGCCTTCATCCACCATGCGGATTCATTCGCGGTGGCGCGTGGCGGACGGCTCGATGCGGCGGTGCTTGGGGCCTTTCAAGTCGCGGTCAACGGCGACCTCGCGAATTGGCGTCTGCCGAATGCCATCTCCGGGAGTGTCGGTGGGGCGATGGATATCGCCGCCGGCGCGAAGCGCGTCTTCGCGATGATGACCCACACGGCGAAGGGCGGTGAGCCAAAGATCGTTGAGGCGCTGACCTATCCGCTGACGGCGAAAACTTGCGTGAGCAAAATCTTTACCGATATGGCCGTCGTTGCGGTAACCCCGGACGGATATGTACTGGAGGAGGTTGCTCCCGGTGTCACCGTCGATGAGGTCGTCGCGGCGACGGGGGCAGCATTGACCATTCCCGATACGGTCGGCACGATCGCCGCCTAGGACAGCTTTCTAAGCGAGACCCATCAGACGCAGCCTCGCTTCGGTCAAGCGGTTTCCGGGCTCGATTGACTCGGTCAGAATTGAGAAATGGTTTAGGTCCGGCATCTCGAAATAGTCGACAGTTAGACCCTGCGCTTTTAGGGCATCCGCATAGGCTTTCGATTGCCTTTGAAACTCCTCGCTTTCAGCGGTTCCAACCGTAACCGCAACCGATGGACGGCTCCCGGTGGTCAGAAATACCGGGCTGTTCCGCTCCGCGATCTCAGGCGTCAGTTTTACCGCCTCCTGGACGGAGGTGTGCATGACCGGCTCTATTTCAAATATACCGCTGACCGGTACAACGCTTTTCAAGGGCGTGGCAGGAAGCCCAAACTCCGCCCAGTCGGTCGCGAGCAACATGGCGGCGAGATGCCCGCCCGCGGAATGTCCGGTGACATGCAACCGTGCGGGGTCGCCCCCATAATTGGCGATGTTCTTGTGTAGCCAGACGACGCAATCCCGCATTTGGCTGACGATTTGGTCAAGCGTGACAGCGGGGCATAGTGCATAGTCGACGATCGCCGCGATGCCCCCGGCGTCGACAATCGGCCCCGCGATATAGCTGAAATCGCCTTTTTCCCGAGACCGCCAGAATCCGCCATGAATATACATCTCGACGGGTGCCCCCTTCGGGTCATGCGGCAGGAAGAGATCCATTTTATCCGTTTCGCCAGGGCCGTAGGCAACATCGTAGCGGGGATTTATTGCTGCTTCCCGATAGGCCGCGCTGCGTTCAAAACCGACATTGACGATATCTTCGAAATTCGGCGTATAGGCGCGTGGATTGAATTGCCGTTCCAGTTCTTCCGCGTCGTAGCCATGAAAAATCGCATCGGCCATCTTCTTCTCCAGATAAAATTTTAGGAAGTTGCCTCACCGTTTATCGTGATCCGGTGCATGACGCGCCGGTATCCGTTGTAGTCGTTGACCGCAAGATGCTGCACACAACGATTGTCCCAAACGCCGAGTGAGCCTTCCTGCCACTGGAACCGACAGGTAAATTCCGGGCGAGTCATATGTTGCCGTAGATAGCCGAGGATCGGTTCGCTCTCGGCGTCGGTCATGCCGGCGATGCGGGTCGTGATGCCCTTATAGGACAAGTAAAGTGCCTTGCGGCCGGTTTCACTGTGCGTGCGGATAAGAGGGTGCTCGACTTCCGACGCCTCCTCGTTGATGTCGTTGACTTTCATTGCCGCCGCACGCTTCTTTTTCATGTTGTAGGTGTTAACGGTGCGCAACCCGGCAAGCATGTTCTTCATGCCGTCTGAAAGTGTTTCGTAGGCCAGGTAGGCATTGGCGAAAAGCGTATCGCCACCCTGAGGCGGCACCTGTTTCGCATAGAGCATGGTCGCGCGGACCGGGGTTGGTGTAAACATCTGGTCGGTATGCCATTCACCGCCAAGGGTGTGAATATCGTCTTCCTTCTTGACGATTTCGAAAACCTCGGGCGTTCCTTCAAGGCCGGGAATGTGAGGGTGGAAATGGATATCGCCCCAGTGCTTGGCGAAGGCTAGTTGTTGCTCGGGCGTGATTTTCTGATCGCGGAAAAATACCACGCTGTAGTCGAGAAGCGCCTGGTGGATCTGCTGAAAGGTAACGTCATCAAGCGGGTCCGCGAGATCGAGACCGTGAATTTCCGCGCCTAGCGCGCCGGCAATCGGGTTTATTTCTAGACTGTTACTGCCCATCGCTTTTGACCCCTGTTCGGTTCATCAGACGAAGGGACAGTATCGTCAATAGGCGCGTTCGATGCAAAAATCGATCAAGTCGGCCATTGAAGTCTTGATTTCCGAATCGGGGAACAGCCCCAGCGCGTCACGCGCAATTGCGCCAAAATGGCGGGACCGCTCGATCGTATCGGACAGCGCGTCATGCGCGCGCATCAACTCGATCGCGTGCTCGAGATCGTCTTCCGTTTGCGCCATATCTTCAAGCGTGCGGCGCCAGAATTTACGTTCCTTTTCGTCGCCACGCCGCCATGCGAGAACGACGGGCAGCGTGATTTTTCCCTCACGGAAGTCGTCGCCAATCGTTTTGCCAAGCTTGGTTTGCTCGGCGGAGTAATCGAGCACGTCATCGACGAGCTGAAACGCAATGCCAAAATTCATGCCATAGCTTTGCAAGGCTTCGGCTTCCGCCGCGGGCCGCTCCGCGACCACGGCGCCTATTTCCGACGCCGCGGCGAACAGTTTTGCCGTTTTGGCGCGGATCACGTCCATATAGGCCGCTTCGCTGGTTTCCGTGTCATTGCTGGTCATGAGTTGCATGACCTCGCCTTCGGCGATTGTGGCGGAGGCATCGGACAATATCTTCAATACGCGTAGCGAGCCGTCTCCAACCATCAACTGAAAGGCGCGCGAAAACAAAAAATCGCCAACCAGTACGGATGCTTGATTACCCCACACCGCCTTGGCACTGTCCTGTCCACGCCGTAAATCCGAGTCATCGACGACGTCATCGTGCAAAAGCGTCGCCGTGTGTATGAATTCGACGCAGGCGGCGAGACTGATATGCCGCTCGCCCTGATATCCGCACAAATCAGAAGACGCGAGGGTAAGCATCGGCCGCAGCCTTTTGCCGCCCGCCGCGATAATGTGCCCCGCGAGTTGCGGAATAAGCGCGACAGGACTATCCATCTTGTCGACGATAACCTGATTAACCTTAACGAGGTCATCCGCGACAAGTGCGTTAATTTGGTCAAGCGTATGTTTCGCGCCATCTCGGCGCGGCGATTCGAAGTCGACGACGACTGCCACTATCTGCTCCCTTTTTGCTCCGTATATTGACAGAAGCATTCGGAGCATAGTTCAACACCCACATCGGTCAAGTACATCGCCGGCTGCTGGGCACCATGCGGAG
>JAJFJC010000217.1 GCA_021774385.1 Alphaproteobacteria bacterium | reverse complement strand
CTTCCCCCACGAGGGGGGAAGGGACAAATTGTTGGGTTCGGACCCTTATCCCGTCCCCCCAGAGGGGCTGAACGGCTTTGATGACCGTTCAGGGATAGGGTGGGGGTGAACCGCGCCATTCGTTCTAATAAGCCTTCGCCGCGCGCAACTTGACGTCCCAATCTCCCGGCAATGCAATCTTCTTCGCGACCGGATAACCGAGCATACCATTGTGCGAAAAGGTGTAGGCGTTGGTCCGCATCGGATCGCCGGTGACGACGATCATGAAGTCGTCGGGTGAGCAGACGATCGGGACCATACGGTTCGGGTCATCCGACTCGGCGAATTGCGGTGGCGCCTTGCCGAGATTGACCATGTCCCGCAAGGTGCGCCGGCCCGGTACCAGATTGGTGTACTCGCCGATATATTGCTCGAACTGCCAGGCCGGCCAACGCGCGTGATCATAGAGATACTGTCGCACATCAGCCTTCGACACGCCGGATTTCGCGATGGTTTCCGCCAATATTGGGCTTAGCAGCAAAAGGGGCCGCAACGTCCCCGTCGCGATGCCGAGCGTGAAGGACACCTGCCAGCTATTCTGCTTCACAACCCTGTCGGCAAGATAAGGCAGCATTTTTTTCGCCGAATCACCAAACACCGAAAGGATCACGTCACCGCCGGTATAGCGGGAGATCGTCACCGTATTATCACCCGCGGCGAACCCCATATCGGCGCTCAGCGGCTCCCAACCGATCTTCGCGACCACATCTTCGTTCTCCGCCAACACGACACGCCAGGTATTGCCGTAGGTCCCCTTGTCGTTCTGATGCAGCAGGAACCCCGCGACATTGCGCAGATAGAGCCGCCAGAACCGTCCGATGCTGGAGTTCGCCTGAAAGCCATCGCGCATCGCGCCCTGCTCACAGTTGAATCCGAGTTCCTTAATAATCGGGCCATTGATCATGATCAGGGTTTCCGCGCCCGGCGTGTTGCCGCTGTGCTCGACGCCATATTCAGGATCGGCCATCGCTTCAACCAAGGCCATTAGCACCGGCATATATTCCGGCCGGCACCCCGCCATCACACCGTTGATCGCCACGTTCCACGGCGTCGCGCTGCGATTGTCGGGCAAAATCGTGCCGATAATCGAATGCGGGTCCTGTTCCGTGAAACCAAGGAATGCCTGAATCTTCGCTTCCGTCGGCGGAATGATCGGCAAGCCGTCACTCCAGCTATTTTCATAAAAGAGCCGGTTGACCTCCTCGAAGGTTCCTTCGAAGACGATGTCGGTCGGTTCCGGCTCGCGAATGGCCGCCGCCGCTTCGGGGTCGGTCGTCAAATTCTCGATGACCGACTCAAGCGTGACCTCCAAAACGTTGCGCTTCAGCTCTTCGACCGATTGCGTATCGACATGGCCCGGCACTTTTGAGACCGCCAGGTTCGGGTATCCGAGCCCGACAGACGTCGTGCCGGCCTGTCCGACAAATCCTTCACACACCAATGAGGTGCTTGGCACACCAGCCATTTCAGCGACTGCCGCTGCCCGCAACACGGCGGGCGTGCAGCTGCCTCAACAGCCCATGCCGGATATGACCGCGTCGACCTTCAATTCCTTCAACCGGGTCGGCAGCGTTTCGATGATATGCGCCTCGTCCTCGCCATGGGTCGAGCCAAATTCCTCGTAGCTGACGAAGTTGACGCCGGGAAAGCGTTCCTTCAGCGCCTCTTCCAGCCAGCCGAATATTTCGTCGCCTCGGAACATATAGTCCCAGAGGTGGCAAATCGTTTTGCCTTCCAGTGAATCCGGCCGTTTGGCGAGCGGTGCAATATCCACCGTTTTCCCACCCCGAGGCCAATGAACGGCGTAAATGCCATCCGCGTTCCGAGCCGCCATCGTCGCTTCTCCCAAAATCGTTGAACCTTCAGACTACCGCTCGAGCCCGTTTCGAACAAATTTACCTATCTCAGGATTTTTTAGCGAAAAATTAAGGAAAAATTAACCAAAAGTGACGCGCGTCACTGAGACGCGACCGTTTCTCCGGCAAATTACTGTTCAGATGGTAACAAGTGCACGGAGGAGAAAATGGTTAGTCTGTCCAACGGTTCATTCACGATATTGATCGGTAGCGGTCTCCTCGTTTGGGCATTCACACTCGTTGCGATGCTGCCTTACTGACGGGCACGCCGGAACGGAGCCGCGCGGAAGGGAAGAGACCCGTTTTGACCGCATCGCTATCAACCGCTGTCAAATACGAAGCCCTAAAGAAATAGCCGTGTGACACTTCGTTAACTATTCTAGTTCCAGAATAAGGTTTGCCGCCAAACCCGGACGGCATAGTCTATAGCCTCAATCGCGGGCCCTGGAGCTTTGCATGTCTCAATCGACCTATTCTCCGCGCTTTCCCGTGCCAAAAGGGGCGTGCGACTGCCACTATCATATCTTTGGACCGGGTGAAGCCTACCCGCCTCAGGAGGGCACGAACCATCTGATGCCCGATGCGCTGCCGGAAGACCATGCCGCGATGCGCGCGCGGACAGGCCTTGAACGCATGGTGCTGGTGCAGCCCGGCGGTTATTACTCGAACGACTATCCCATGCTTGATGTCCTGGCAGCAGAAGGCGGCAAGGCGCGAGGGATCGCGGCGTACGACCCTTTTATCGCGGATGAAGAAATCGCGCAGAAACACGAGGCCGGCGTACGGGGCATGCGGTTCAGCCCGGGCCGCAACGTGGATGATGAACGAATAGAAGTGGTCTGGGGCCAGATCATGTCGATCGCGCCCCGCTTCGAACCGCATGGCTGGCACGTACAGTTGCTGCTCTCTGGCCATATGCGCGACGCACTCATGCCACGGCTGAAAGACGTACCCGTCCCTGTCGTGGTCGACCATCTCGGCCTCTTCCGACCCGATCGAATCGACGGGCATGCCGGCTTTGAGGGGTTCCTCAAGTTTCTGGAAAACGACAATGCCTGGGTCAAGGTCTCCGGCGCGGACCGGGTGACACGCGACGGAAAATTCGAGGATGCGCTGCCGGTCATGCAAGCGCTAATCGAAGCAGCACCGGGCCGCGCCGTCTGGGGCACCGACTGGCCGCACACCAGCGAACGCCCCCCGCACAAGGAAGGCGACCCACCCGTGGAAGTGCCCTATGGCGAGGTCGATGAAAACCGCTGCCTCGCGGTACTGGCCGATGCCTGCCCCGACGCGGAAACCTTCAACGCGATTCTGGCCGACAATCCGGCGCGGTTGTATGGGTTCTGATCCGTAGGAATTCGACGGCACCGACATAACCTAAAACAACCCTCCTCAAACTGCCGAGGGCGCCATTACTGTCATAACCCTGCGCGCAAAAGTCGCATATCGCGTACTATGGAAAGACGCGGCGGCACAACATCCGCTTTCGTGCTTTTTTGGTCTGCTAAACACCCAGTAGCTGACATCCGGCGCGGCATCGCTGACTTCGGCTCGTGACCCCAAACGGATTTGAGACCGTTCGTTTCTAACACTCGATACTACCTGTTTCTTAGGAGTTTCAGCGGCGTTCCTCATTCGAGGAACGCGTCGTTTTCTGAGAGCGTTCCCGCCTGAAGGAGGGCGTTGGCGTCCACCATCGCCAGTGGCCGCAATTTAGGTTTAACGACGTCGAAGAAAGCGCGGCTTGCACGAACGGGCCCCTGGCGCGACCATTGGGTTAAAGCATGCCAACGTATTGGGAGGATATTATGGGGAAACTTGACGGAAAAACGGCGCTGATCACGGGGGCGAGCCGCGGAATCGGGCAATCTATAGCCGAACTGTTTGCGTCAGAAGGGGCGAAGGTTACGGTGGCGGCGCGGACGCTGAATGAAGGCGACCATATGTTCGAAGGGTCGCTCGCTCGAACGGTCCAAAATATCAAGGTCGCGGGCGGAGAGGCGCATGGTGTGGCTTGCGACATCTCGCAAGTATCGGAATGCCACCGCCTGATTGAAGAGGCGCGGCGCGCATTCGGTAAGGTCGACATTCTCGTCAACAACGCGGCGCTAACCTACTACTTGACGGTCGATAATCTGGCGGAAAACCGCTGGACGAAATGCTTTGAAATCAATGTGCACGCGCCGCTGTTTCTGTCCAAGGCCCTTCTGCCGGACATGATCGAACAGGGCGGCGGGCGTATCGTGAATATCAGTTCCGGTTCCGCTATCGGCCCGGGCCGCGGCCCTTACGACGACGTGGCGGCGCGTGGAGACACCATGTACGGCGCAACCAAGGCGGCACTGGAACGGATGACGCAGGGGCTGGCTAAAGAGGTGGCGCGCCACGGCAATATTTCGGTCATGGCCCTGTCGCCGTCCGTCATTGTGGCAACGCCAGGTACGGTACACCACAAGCTCGTAAAGGGTTATGACGATCCGAAAAGCGAAAATGCCGACATGATGGCGCAGGGGGCGCTGCTGCTGGTGAGCGAACCTGTGACAAAGGTCAACGGGCGGGTTTGCTATGACCAGGCGATCCTTTCAGAATTCGGCTGGATAAAAAATCCTCGCGGCCGCGGCGTGGACACGCCTGGGTCCGGCTATTCCCAAGTCTAGACAGAAAGATTTTTCCGGAAACTGGAGACGGCGGCAGGGCGCGCGCTATGGTACCGGCCGCGGGGACGACCGAAGGCCGAGAACGGTTCAAAATCGTAACGACAGCAATTCCTTAAAAGGGTAGCGTCTCCTTATTCTACAGAGCGTGTCGCCTCAAGGTATTCTTGTCTATTAAGTGCGCTGTCACCATAATACAATTATGTTAAACCACTGCGGGGCGCTGCCTGAGGAACTGCCAAGTTGCGGCGAACTAAACGAGAGATAATGACCGACCATGGCCTACCAGCTTAAAGATTTGGTCAACCTGGAGCGTTACCCGATTGACGATTTGGAGAGGGCAGGCGCTGCGCTGCTACAGTCTTGTCAGGACTCGCTGGCTGACGGTGCGATGTGCCATTTGCCGGACTTCGTGAAAGCTGAAGCGCTCGCGGTCATGCAAGCGGAGGCCAACGCGCGACGCGACCGAACCTACTGGATG
>JAJFJC010000216.1 GCA_021774385.1 Alphaproteobacteria bacterium | reverse complement strand
CCGGCCTGTTCCGACATAATCAAATTCCCTCACCCATGCTCCAAGCCGAACAGCAAATTCAAACCAACATCATCCAGCATTTTGCGGCAAACTCATATTGCGCCCAAACATATCGCGTGGCCAGCGAATGACAACCTGAGCGCCGTCGCGGTTAGAAAATTCAAGCACGGCACCATTGGCTTCCAACAATGTTTGCGCAATAAAGACGCCAAGGCCCATATGTCCTCGCACGCCGGCGCGAGTCGAAACATACGGTTCGCCCAGCGCCGCGAGAACAACGGCGGAAAATCCGGGCCCGTCGTCCCGAACCGTCAACTGTACGATCGTTTCATCCCAAATTAACCGCAATTCGACACTGTTTTTTGCGAATTGTACCGCATTTTGAATAATATTCCCCACGCCATGCATGAATTCTTGCGATTCCGCTGCTTCCGGTTCAAGGCCACGGCAATTGTTATCGGTAACGATCTCAATCTTTGCATCCCCATTCCGATAGGGCTCACACGCCTGCGCGACGAGTGTCGAATATTTCAGCAACTCGATAGGACGATGGTCGGCAATGTCCGGTCTTTGAGACAAACCGGCAAGAATGCCGCGGCACCGATCCGACTGGCTGATCAATAACGCAACATCCTCGGCAAGGGGGCTATCCTCCGGCACTTCGCGCGACAATTCCTTTGCAACGACAGCGATTGTCGCAAGGGGCGAGCCCAATTCATGCGCCGCCGCCGCCGCTAGCCCACCCAAGGCGGACAAGCTTTGCGCACGGTTCAGCGAAGCCTCCGTCGCGGCCAAGGCATCGGACATCCGGCGCGCCTCATCGGCAACCGACCAGATGTAGGCGGCAATAAAGGCGGATGCCACGCAGAGCGCCGTCCAAACGCCCAGCGCATAGGGAAATGGCAGGGTCACCGCTTCTCCTGTCCAGGGCAACGGAGCGCGAAAAAATGCGAGTAGTGTGACAAGAACCATGGCCAGGATCGTCAATGCCAGGGTTGGCGCTCTCGATAAGATGGTTGCCGCGACAGTAACCGGTGCGAGGATCAGGATCGAAAACGGATTTTCTAGTCCACCCGTCAGATACAACAGCATGCCAAGCTGCAGCATGTCGAAGCCAAGGAGTATCGCCGCCCCTTTATTGCCAAGGCGCGCCCGGGCCGGCATGCGAACCGAAAGCATGAGATTGGATAGCGCGGTCAAGGCAACAACGGAAAGGCATGCAAGAACGGGCAATGTGAAGGCGAAACCGTAATGGACGATAAGAACCGTTGCCGTTTGGCCAATCACGGCAATCCAACGAATGAGGATCAGGGTGCGCAGGCCGAGTTGACCTTCCCGCCTACGATGCGGCCCGGATGTGCTTGTCTCTATTTGTCGGTCGCTCATCCCAATGTCGTCTTTTCGAACAAGAGAGCCTAGTTCGCGGGTCCGTCGATGCGAGCTTGTTGGAAAGTTGCCATGCCCACATGACAGGATATAGCCGCGCGCAGCACACCGAGCGCAAGAGCCGCGCCACTTGCCTCTCCCAACCGCATGCCAAGATCGAGTATCGGTTGCTTGCCGATGGCTTCAACCAATCGCCCGTGACCGGGTTCGGCGGACAAATGACCGACTAGGCAATGATCGAGCGCGCGATGATCCGCTTGGTGCAAAACAGCCGCCGCGGCGGTGCAGGCATAGCCATCGAGAATGACTGGCACGCGGGCGATGCGAGCAGCAAGTATCGCACCCGCGAGCGCTGACAGCTCGTGCCCGCCCAGATGACGAAGCACCTCGAACGGGTCATCAAGCATTTTTTTGTGCCGCGCGACCCCTTCCGCCACGACTTCCGTTTTGCGCTGAAGCACTTCGCCTTTCACGCCGGTACCGGACCCGACCCAATCGGCCGCCAAGCCGCCGAACAAACCATGGCAAATCGCCGCCGCGCTGGTCGTGTTTCCGATACCCATTTCACCAAGGCAGAGAAGATCGATGCCATCTTCGACCGCCATCATTCCATAGGCCATGGCACCGGCGCATTCCGTTTCGCTCGCCGCGGGCGCTTGCGTAAAATCTTGAGTGGGATGATCGAGCGCCAATTCGTACACCCGTAAATCGGCGTCTTGCATCAGACAAAGTTGATTGATCGCCGCGCCACCAGCTTGAAAATTCGCGACCATCTGTGCGGTGACCGACGAGGGATAGGCGGAAACGCCCTGTCCGGCGACGCCGTGATTCGCCGCAAACACCGCAACTCGCGGATGTTCGAGCTGCGGTGGATAACGTCCTTGCCAAGACGCGAACCATTCGGTCAATGTTTCCAGCCGGCCCAACGCGCCAGCCGGTTTGGTCAACAGTGACTCGCGCGCGACCACCTTTTCCCGCGCCGCCTCATCGGGTTCGGGCATGGCCGCCAGCAAGGCGCGCATTTCATCGAATGTCGCCGCCGTATCTTCTTCCGCCATCCGCTACTCCACCGTTTGCGCGATACGAAAAATTTGTTCGTGTCGCACTTGCTCTTTCTGTCGTATATGACGGTTCCGCCCATTCGGCAAATTTGCGAATCCAGATGGACCCAACGACCCCAAACGAGCATACATTCATCCAACGCGCATGCAGCGATATTCGGGTTGCGATTTCGTTGCTGACACGATTGCCGTTTGGCACGCCGCATAACGATCTCGCCGCGGCGTGTTGGGCGTTCCCCGTGGCCGGCTTGTTGGTCGGTCTTGGCGGCGGCTGTATTCTCGTCACAACCCTTGCACTGAATGTCCCCTTACTCGCCGCGGCCTTGCTTACCGTGGGGTCGATGGTGTTGCTTACCGGCGCTCTGCATGAAGACGGGCTCGCTGACATGGCCGATGGCGTTGGTGGCATGGACCCAGAACAACGTTTGGAAATCATGCGGGACAGCCGAATCGGTGCCTATGGGGTCCTCGCTTTGGTCTTGACCGTGGGCTTGCGGGCGACAGCCATCGCGGCAATAGCGGATACAGATGCCGCTTTTTCAGCGGTCGTGGCGGCAGCGGCGCTTTCTCGGGGCTTACTGCCTGGCGTGATGCATTTGCTCCCCTTGGCAAGCTCGAGTGGCCTTGCCGTGGGTGTTGGGCAGCCGACGAAAAATCATGCCTTGTTGGCTGCGGCAATAGGGGCAGCGCTTGCTATCGTATTTCTTGGCTTCTTTTTGGGACTCGGCGTTTCGATCCTTGCCGTCATCGGCGTCGTGGTAATCGCCCTATTGGCCCGGCATATGATCGGCGGCTATAACGGCGACTCGCTGGGCGCGGCACAGCAAATCGCGGAAATTGTTATTTTGCTTACCGCCGCCGCGAGCCTTTAATTCTGTGAAGGTGCTCTAGCTCAAAGATAATTATCAGAGTCACCCGGTTTTTGGATCGCGGAATGCAACTCCAACTAACCCCGACCTGATTTAGACAACGGGAGACGTCGAAATGAGTGTCGTTACACGCTGGTGGTGGATTCGGCATGCGCCGGTGCCGGACGGCAAGAATATCGTCTATGGGCAAATGGACCTGGACGCGGATTGCGCCGACACCGAAGCCTTTCAGGGGCTCGCGCAAAAGTTACCCGCGGGCGCCGTCCTTGTTACCAGTGACTTGAAACGAACCACACAAACCGCGAATGCCATTCGCGACGCCGGGTTGGATATACCGGAACCGATTGTCGAACCCGACCTGCGCGAACAACATTTCGGAGATTGGCAAGGGATGTCGCATGAAGCATTTGGGTTGCTCCGTGAAGCGACACCGCACCGGCACTGGCGCTTGCCTTCTTTTATTCAAGCGCCGAACGGTGAAAATTTCGTCCACCTCATTGCCCGCGTGACACCCGCCATTACACGGCTGTCCGAGGAACATGCCGGAAGGGACATCATCGCGGTGACTCATGGCGGCACAATACGGGCGGCACTTTCGCTGGCCCTTGGCCTCGATCCCGAAACGGCGCTTGCCTTTGCGACGCAAAATTTGGGAATAACCCGCCTCGACCTAATTACCGATCGTGCGAATGGTGTTGCCTGGCGCATTACGGCGGTGAATCAATCGCCACGCTGATCGTTTCCGAAGAGCGTGATTGTCCAGATCAACGCGGAACGATATACATGGGAAACTAAGAACCACGGCCAAAGGGGAGACTATTCGGGTGGCGAATTCGTGGGGCCGCCGTCTCGCGGCACGTTTTCGGCGTGTCATTCTCTATCGGTTGATCATGCCGGTCTTGAGGGCCAAATATCCGCCTGAATATACCGCGCGAAGCGTTCTCGTCGGCTTGCTCATCGCGATGACTCCCACGGTCGGCGTACAAATGCCCATCGTGTTTCTGTGCTGGTTGGTGATCCGGTCCATAAATCGGCAGTGGGATTTCAATGTCGTTATCGCCATGTTGTGGACATGGGTAACCAACGTCTTCACCTTGGCGCCGATTTATTATGTATTTTTGGTGACCGGCCGAATCATGCTCGGTTCGGCGGGCGACTTAACCGGTTACAGCGCGTTCGCCGCACATTTACAAGAAGCACTGACCACCGATGCCGGCATCGTCGAATCGCTATGGGTATATACCATCAGTTTGTTCGAAATTTGGGGCATCCCGATGTTCATCGGCTCCATCCCTTGGGCTATCCTGTGCAGTTGGCTTGGTTATCGCTGGAGCTTGCGTCTGATAAATCGTTTTCGAAACAGACGTCGAGAACGCGCCGCAGCGAGAAGAAAACTAAGAGAAAATCATTGACTAGTGGATAGGGCTATTGCTCTCGCGGGAAAGGAAGTCTACCGTCCCGAGAACGCGTTGGAACAGGGAAGTCGGTTAAAGACCGACGCTGCCCCCGCAACTGTAATCGGCGAAACCGGGACATAACGCCACTGACGGCCCTTGTCGTTGGGAAGGCGTTCCGGCTGTAAACCGCTAAAGCCAGGAGACCTCTCCGGCGCGTCAAGTTGGCCCCTCGGGCGGAGGAACGCGCCATCGATACGGTTGAGTCATACTTACCTCCGGTCACGCTCGTCCTTGGCGGCGCGGCATCGGGGAAAAGCGCGTTCAGCGAAGGTCTTATCGAGGCCGGATTAGCGGACCGTTGGTCCGGTGCGGTCTATCTCGCGACAGCGACCGCGGCGGATGACGAAATGGCGGCAAAGATTGCGCGCCACAAGGAACGACGGGGGCCGAACTGGAGGACGATCGAGGAACCCTTGGCACTTTCTGAAACGCTGGCCCAGCACGCCGGCTCTCAGCATCCGGTTCTGGTCGATTGTCTGACATTATGGTTGTCCAATCTGATGTTCGCCGAGCGCGACATCCTTTCCGAAACGAAGAAGCTCATCGCATCGTTTCCGAATTTTGCTGGCCCAATCGTTTTCGTTTCGAATGAAGTCGGTAGTGGAATAGTGCCAGAGAACGCGCTGGCGCGCCGGTTTCGCGAAGAAGCCGGACACCTCAATCAGGCGGTCGCCGCCGCCGCCGATCGCGTCTACCTCGTCACCGCCGGCTTGCCGGTGACCCTCAAAGACAAAGCCGTTTAGGAGATACCATGGCCGAAAAGATTCCCGCCACCGTCATTACTGGATTTCTAGGTGCTGGCAAGACCAGCCTGATCCGCCATCTGGTGGAGAATAACCAAGGGCGGAAGCTCGCCTTTCTGATCAATGAATTCGGCGACCTGGGTATCGACCGGGAATTGTTGCTCGGGTGCGGCATCGAAGGATGCGAGGAGGATGACGTTGTTGAACTGGCCAATGGCTGCATTTGCTGCACGGTCGCGGACGACTTTCTGCCCGCGATGGAGGCACTGCTCGAACGCGATTCGCCTCCCGATCATATATTGATCGAAACGTCAGGACTCGCGCTACCAAAGCCACTGGTAAAGGCGTTCAATTGGCCGGAAATCCGCAGCCGTGTCACCGTCGATGGTGTCGTGACCATTGTCGATGCCGCCGCGGTCGCCGATGGCCGGATCGCGCCGGACCCGGTGGCTGTTCAAGCCGCCTGCCAGGACGACCCCGCCCTCGATCATGATGACCCCTTGGAAGAAGTGTTCGAGGACCAATTGTCCTGCGCCGATATCGTCGTGTTGAACAAATGCGACCTACTCCACCAGGACGATATTGGTTCCTTGCGTGATGGTATCGCCAAGCGGCTCCGCGCGGGCACGAAGATCGTTCGCGCCGCGCACGCCAAACTCGATCCGGCCGCGCTGCTGGGGTTGCAATCGGCAAGCGAAGACGATCTCGACAACCGCCCCTCGCATCACGATGGCGCGGACGATGACCATGACCATGACGACTTCGAAAGTTTCGTCATCAGCTTTGGAGCCATAGACGATGCCGAAGCGTTCGAGTCACGCCTGGCCGCGACCGTCCAGGACCATAATATTCTGCGTATAAAGGGGTTTCTCGATCGCCCTGAACGGGACCGCCGCGAGGCAATCCATGGAGTCGGTCCACGGCTTCACCGCTATTTCGACCGCGACTGGAAACCTGACGAGACACGGCAAAGTCAAATTGTCGTCATTGGCCTCACCGGCCTCGACCGCTCAGCAATCGAAAATGCAATTTTAGGCTAACGCCCGAATGCATCTCCTCGCCACGCAACCCGGCTCGATCGACGATGGCGCTCAAGCCGTGGATCTCGAACAATCGCCGGGCGATGTAGTAATTCTCAGTGCCGCCGACAGTGAGATCGCCGGCCTCGCCGACGCTCATCGCCGACGGCAAAAGGCGAGCCAGGGCGAACCGACATTGCGCCTCGCCAATCTGATGCGGCTTAGCCACAATATGTCGGTCGATATCTATACCGACACCGTCATATCCGAAGCAAAATTAGTCATCGTTCGTTTGCTCGGTGGCCGTGGCTACTGGCCTTACGGCGTGGAACAAATCACGGAAATCTGCCGCAGGAACGGCACCGCGCTGGCCTGGTTACCCGGCGACGACCAACCCGATGCGGAACTAACGGCTCTTTCGACCCTGCCTGACGAAGCTGTGCATCGTCTGTGGCAATATTGCGTGCATGGCGCCGCCGCGAATTACGAGGGGCTGCTGGCGTATGCGGCCACCTTATGTGGATACTCAAGTCGCTGGCGGGAACCCGCGCCACTTCTCCGCGCGGGCTTATACTGGCCCGAACGGACACCGTCCACGCTTACCGAGCTACCCTGGAAAGCCGCGCAACCCATCGCCGCATTGGTTTTCTATCGTGCCTTGGTCCAGGCTTCGAATACCGCCGTCATCGATATGTTGATCGAAAACCTGATATGTCAGGGGTTGAACCCACTACCCCTCCATGCGGCGAGCCTCAAGGATCCCATCGCCGCCGCCATCATACAGGAGTTCATTGATGCGGCGGCACCATCCGTCATTCTAAATGCAACGGGATTTGCGCTTTCCAACCCGGGCGAAGCCAAGCGCGATACACCTTTTGACAATGCCGACTGCGCGATACTGCAAACCATCTTTTCCGGCGGAGACGAAGAAAGCTGGCGGGAAGGTACCAGGGGCCTGTCGGCGCGCGATATTGCGATGAACGTGGCCCTACCGGAAGTCGATGGCCGTATCCTGACACGTGCTGTCTCCTTCAAGGGCCGTGCGCGAAGGGATAAGGCGGTGGAAGCCGACATCGTCGCCTATCAGCCCGTCGCGGATCGTGTCGAATTCGTCGCGGCCTTGGCCGCCAACTGGACACGATTGCGCGAGACGGAGCCCCCTGGTCGACGCATTGCACTGGTACTGGCGAACTACCCCAACCGGGACGGACGGATAGGCAATGGCGTCGGTCTGGACACACCCGCCGGCGCATTGAACGTGCTCCATGCGCTAGAGGATGCCGGATACCGCGTCGCCGATATACCGCAAGACGGCGATTCCTTGATTGCGCGCCTTTCCGCTGGGCCGACAAATGCGGGTTGGCGCGGCCGTCATATAGAGGAAACGATTTCGTTTGCTGATTACAGTATTTTTTTCGCGGCTTTGCCCGACAATGTCCGCAAGCAAATCCTTGATCGTTGGGGGCCGCCGGAACAAGACCCATTCTACCGCGAGGCCGATCTCGATTGCGGCTCGTTTGCTATACCCGCCTTCCGGTGCGGCAACATCGCGGTCGCCTTGCAGCCGGCACGCGGCTACAACATCGACCCCGTGGCCAGCTATCACGATCCCGCACTCGTTCCGCCACACAACTACTTCGCCTTTTATGCCTGGATGCGCGACTCGCTCGGCGCCCATGCCGTCGTCCACATGGGAAAACATGGAAACCTGGAATGGCTGCCGGGCAAGGCGCTCGCCCTGTCGGCGGACTGTTTTCCGGAAGCGGCATTGGGCACGCTACCAAACTTTTACCCTTTCATCGTCAATGACCCGGGCGAAGGTACCCAAGCGAAACGGCGGACACAGGCCGTTATCGTCGACCATCTCACACCACCGCTGACACGTGCCGAAAGCTATGGTCCGTTGAAGGATCTCGAAGCCTTGGTGGACGAGTATTTCGAAGCCGCCGGTATCGACCCGCGCCGCCTGGCCATACTTGGAAGACAGATTCTCGAGCTTACCCGAGACATCGGCCTGGATAAGGATTGCGGAATCGAGCCCAACGCCGACGAAACGGAAGCACTCGGCCGACTTGATAATTTCCTTTGCGAGCTCAAGGAAATGCAAATTCGCGACGGTCTTCATATCTTTGGCACTTCGCCGGTTTGCGCGCAACGCACCGATCTCTTGGTTGCTTTGGCCCGTGTCCCGCGCGGCGGCGGTCAAGGGGGAGACGCCTCGCTAATTCGCGCGTTGGCGGCCGATTTGCGATTGGAGTTTGATCCCTTGAATTGTGTCCTTGGTGACCCCTGGCTGGAAAAGAAACCCGAGGCGCTGAAGGATTTAAACGCTTTGAAAGCTTCGTCTTGGCGCACGAATGGCGATACGGTGGAGCGGCTGGAAACGTTGGCGCAAGCGCTCATCTCGCGGGGAGAAGGAATCGATCCCGACTGGCTGGCGGTGCGAGACGTGCTTGACGAAATCGCCACACAAATGGCCCCGGCCCTCGATGCGAGCGGACCGGCAGAGATCGAGGGACTGTTGCGCGGGCTCGATGGGCGTTTCGTTGCCCCGGGACCGTCCGGCGCGCCAACGCGCGGGCGGCCCGATGTCCTGCCGACGGGTCGCAATTTTTATTCTATCGACACGCGTACCGCACCGACCCCCGCGGCGTGGTTACTGGGCTGGAAATCGGCACAGATGTTGGTCGAGCGATATGCGCAGGATCACGGCGGTTGGCCAAAACGTTTGGCGCTATCGGCCTGGGGAACATCGAATATGCGCACCGGTGGTGACGATATCTCGCAAGCGCTTGCCCTGATCGGCGCGCGCCCGACATGGGATTCCGCATCGCGGCGAGTGACGGGCTTCGAGGTTCTGCCGCTGGCTATCCTGGACCGGCCGAGGGTCGACGTCACGCTACGAATTTCCGGTTTCTTTCGCGACGCCTTCCCCGCCTTGATTGATTTGTTTGATTCGGCGGTCCGCGCGGTTGCCGCCTTGGACGAAGGCGCCAAGGATAATCCACTCGCCGCTCGGGTGCGCGACGATACCGCAACCTTGATTGAGAAAGGGGCCGATGCGAATTTGGCCGGGAGACGCGCCGGTGCACGGGTATTCGGTTCGAAACCGGGCGCTTACGGCGCTGGCCTCCAAGCATTGATCGACGAGCACGGTTGGGACAGCTCGGACGACCTCTCCAAGGCTTATCTCGCGTGGGGTGGTTACGCTTATGGCGCGGGGGCGGAAGGAGAAGCGGCGCACGGGCTGTTCGAAGCGCGATTACGCGACGTCGAGGCCGTTGTGCACAATCAGGACAACCGGGAACACGACCTTCTCGATTCGGATGATTACTACCAATTCGAGGGCGGCATGGCCGCCACGATCCATACGCTTTCCGGTCAGCGGCCCCCAGTCTATCACAACGACCATTCGCGACCCGAAACACCGAAAATTCGCCGTTTAGAAGAGGAAATCGCGCGCGTCGTCCGCGCCCGCGTCGTCAACCCGAAATGGATCGCCGGTGTGATGCGACACGGCTACAAAGGCGCCTTCGAAATGGCCGCCACTGTCGATTACATGTTCGCCTTCGCGGCGACCACTGGTGCCGTCGCCGACCATCATTTCGACGCTGTCTTCGATGCCTATTTGGGCGATAGCCATATTTGTGACTTTATTGCGAAACATAATCCGGCGGCATTACGGGAGATCGCCGAACGATTGATCGAGGCACAGGATCGGGGATTGTGGCAACCGCGTTCGAATATCAGCTACGATCGGCTGGACGCACTGCGCCGCGCGCAATGAGCAGGGAATAGGGTGATGAAAACCGAAGGAATGAGCACGGAACAGGCAGATGCGCGCCACGCCGAAAAAATGGCGAAGAAAAAGGCGGCGCGCGACAAAATTCTTGCAACCAAAACAATTGAAAAAGGGCTGCTGATCGTCCACACCGGCAAGGGTAAAGGCAAATCAACCGCCGCCATGGGCCTCGCGGCCCGCGCGATCGGCAATGGCATGAAAGTCGGAATCGTGCAGTTCGTGAAAGGCGTCTGGGAGACCGGAGAACGTGTTGTCCTGGACAAGTTTCCGGACCTTTGCACGATCAAAGCCATGGGTGAGGGCTTTACCTGGGACACGCAGGACAGGCAGCGTGACATTGCCGCGGCCGAGGCCGCTTGGGACTACGCCAAGGGTTTGATTGCCGATTCCAGTTACAAGATGCTAATTCTTGATGAACTAAATATTGTATTGCGCTATGACTATTTACCACTAGATGATGTATTGGAAACGTTGCGAAACAAACCGAAGGATCTGCATATCGTGGTGACCGGGCGCAATGCCAAAGAACCGCTGATCGATATGGCGGATCTGGTTACCGAGATGACGCAGGTAAAACATCCGTTCCGCAGTGGGGTCAAAGCACAGGTCGGTATCGAATTCTAAAACCGTCACATTAGTCCGGGGCTTCGCCATGAAAAAATTTGCAGCATTCCTGCTTACCACAATGACCGCGGCGCTATTCCTATGGAGCATGCCCGCGCGGGCCTATACCGAGCAGCAGGAGCTGATCGATAAGGCTGTTATTTCCATCGACAAGATCACGGCGCGGGAAGATATCAAGGATTTCGTTAAGAGGTATATTCGCCAATCCAAAGGTGTCCTCGTAATACCGGCGCTTCTCAAAGCCGGCTTCTTCGTCGGTGGCGAGGGCGGAAGCGGCGTGCTCCTCGCCAAGGGTAAGGGCGGACAGTGGAGTTATCCGGCTTTCTACACCATGGGCGCGGCAAGCATCGGCCTTCAATTCGGCGGCCAGGTTTCTGAAACCATGTTGATCATCATGACCGCCAAGGGGCTAAATTCGATCATCGACAACAAGGTAACGCTGGGTGGCGAATTGAATGCCGCCGTGGGCCCCTATGGTGTCGGCGTCGAAGGCGCCACATCGACCGCGCTCGGCGCCGATATCATCACCTATTCCATCGGCAAGGGCGCCTTTATCGGTACCGCCTTGGAAGGCGCGGTCATCGAAAAGCGGGATAAGTTGAACCGAAAATATTACAACGACCCCAGCGCCACACCGGAGGGTATCGTTCTGGAAGGCCGTTTTCGAAATCCGAAAGCCGACCGGTTACGCAACGCGCTTTCCAAAATCAAATAGCAGATCACGATCATGACTGCCGCCCTGATGCTCCAGGGCACGGGATCCGATGTCGGTAAATCGCTGCTTGTCGCGGGACTGGCACGTGCTTGCGCGCGGCGCGGACTAAGAGTGAGGCCATTCAAGCCTCAAAACATGTCGAACAACGCGGCCGTGACACCGGATGGCGGGGAGATCGGCAGGGCACAGGCGCTTCAGGCCCGTGCCTGTGGTGTCGCCCCCTCGGTTGACATGAACCCAGTGCTGCTCAAACCGCAGGGTGAGACCGGCGCCCAAATTGTCTTAAGGGGCCAAGTCCATGGCAACGCCATGGCGCGCGACTATCACGCACTGAAACCGACCCTCCTGCCGGCCGCCCTGGAAAGCTTTCACCGTCTATCGTCGGAAGCCGACCTCGTCGTGGTTGAAGGCGCGGGCAGCCCCGCTGAAGTCAATCTCCGCGCTGGCGATATCGCGAATATGGGTTTCGCGGAAGCCGCCGATATTCCCGTCGTGCTCATCGCGGACATCCATCGCGGCGGCGTCATCGCCAGTATCGTCGGCACCCACGCCTTGCTGGACGCGGATGAAAAGGCGCGGCTTCGCGGTTATGTCATCAATAAGTTTCGGGGTGACCAAGGCTTGTTCGACCCTGCCATCGCAATTTTGAAGGCGAAAACGGGCCTCGATTGCCTGGGTGTTGTTCCTTGGTTTGAAGACGCACGATACCTGCCGGCCGAAGATGCGATGGCCCTAGAAACACCGACACGGGAAAATCATTCCAACGCCATTCAAATTGCCGTACCTCGGTTCGGCCGAATCGCGAATTTCGACGATCTCGACCCGCTTGCCGCCGAGCCCGATGTCGCGGTAATCATGGTCCCGTCCGGCGATCCCATTCCACAGGATGCGGATATTGTCCTGCTGCCGGGTTCGAAAGCGACGTGCAGCGATTTGACCATGCTCCACGCCGAGGGCTGGGACATCGATATAAAGGCACATGCCCGCCGCGGCGGGATTGTTGTCGGACTATGCGGTGGCTTTCAGATGCTTGGCCATGCGGTGGCGGACCCTGAGGGAGTCGAAGGAAGCCGTGGCGTTATCCAAGGGCTGGGCCTCTTGGATATCACGACGACCATTGCCGGTGACAAGACTTTGACCGATGCGTCCGGCGTGGAAGCCACGACCGGCGAACCCGTTCACGGCTATGAAATGCATATCGGAAAAACAACCGGCACCGACACCCTGCGTCCAATGCTGGATTTGCACGGCCGTGGGGATGGCGCGGTCTCCGCGGACGGCAGAATCATGGGATGCTATCTGCACGGCCTCTTCGTCTCGGATTCTTTCCGTGCAAAATTCCTCGAACGGATTCGAAGCGGGCGCACCAAAGAGGTCGCCTATCAAGCACGAATTGAGCGTACGTTGGACGAACTCGCCACGCATTTGGAAGAACATGTTGCGGTTGACCGGCTACTGACGATCGCCGGGTTGCAAGAAACACCGTCGAAGGGCTAAGCAATCCCTTTTAACACGGACAAATTTGGAGAATTCGGTTATGGCCCGGCAAGCGGATTGGTATTTCGACTATGTCTCACCATACGCCTACCTGCAGCTCGAATCCTTCGATCGTCTGCCGGCGGACATCGAAGTGCGGATGAAACCGGTTTTGTTCGCAGGTTTGTTGGGTGCTTGGGACAACATGGGTCCTGCCGAAATCCCAGCAAAACGGCGGCAAACCTATCGCTATAGCCATTGGCTCGCGCACAAGCGCGGCGTGCCGTTCAAGGCACCGCCCCGGCATCCGTTCAACCCGCTTGCCGTATTGCGACTCAGCATCGCGCTCGACTCGAATATCGACGCAATACGCGCGATATTTCGGCATATTTGGGGTACGGGCCATGACGGACAAGATCCGGAGAGCCTTTTGCCATTGGCGAAATCCCTCGGAGTCGACGATTTGGAGGCTCGCATCAGCGACCCCTTGGTAAAGGACCAGCTTCGCCGTAACACGGAAGATGCCGTTGCACGTGGAGTCTTTGGCATTCCGACATTCGCGATAGACGACGAACTATTCTGGGGTGACGATGTCACGGATATGATGCTCGACTACCTTGAGAATCCGGCACTGTTCAAGGAAGGAGACCTCGCGCGGCTTACTGAACTGCCCATTGCCGCACAGCGCAAGGAAAGCCGGCTATAGAAATGCCAGCGGTGAATAAGGCGCCGCCCCGCGGCTTTCCGGACATGGAGTTCGAGGCGCGGCTCGAACGAGCACAACGGTTCATGTCGGCGAAAGGCGTCGATGCGATACTTCTGACGACAGCCGCCAACATCGCGTATTTTTCCGGTTTCCAAACGCAATTCTGGCAAAGTCCGACGCGACCTTGGTTTCTCATCCTGCCCGGAAGCGGTAAACCATGTGCGGTAATCCCCGAAATCGGCGCGGCCTGCATGGCGCGAGGCTGGGTCGAGGATATCCGCACATGGTCGTCTCCCCACCCAACCGATGACGGGGTGTCCCTGCTCGCATCAACGATCGAGGAATGCACCAGGACTTCAGGCCGCATCGGTCTGCCGATGGGTGCGGAGACTTATTTGCGCATGCCCCTGACGGATCTCGATCGCCTGAAATCAAAGCTGCCGAATTTCGCTCTCATCGACGCTACCGACATTGTGCGCGATCTGCGCATCGTAAAATCACAATTGGAAATCGAAAAAATCGCGCATGTTTGCACCATGGTTTCCGATGCATTCGCCGATGCACCGATGCTGTTTGCCGCCGGACAGACGGATATCGAAGCTTTTCGAGCCTTTAAAATGGAATGTCTGCGGCGTGGCGTCGACGATGTTTCCTATTTGGTCGGCGGCGCGGGTCAGGGTGGCTATGGTGATATCATTTCACCTCCCTCCGGACGGCCTCTGCGGTTGGGCGATGTTCTGATTCTCGATACCGGATGCGTATATGACGGGTATTTCTGCGACTTCGACCGCAATTTCGCCATCGGCCATGCCTCGGAGCAATCGCGATGCGCCTATGACACTGTATATCGTGCAACGGAAGCGGGTCTGGCCGTAGCCCGCCCCGGAAATACCTGCGCCGACATGTTTAACGCCATGCAAAAGGTCCTAGAAGCCGGCGGCGCGTTGGGCAATGCCGTCGGCAGATTGGGACATGGGCTTGGCAGCGAATTAACAGAACCGCCGTCACATGCGCCATTCGACAAGACAGTCTTACAGCCCGGCATGGTCATCACGTTGGAACCGGGAATGGAGTTCGCACCCGGGCGCCATATGGTTCATGAAGAAAACATCGTCATCCGGGAGGGCGCGCCGGAAATTCTGACGCGCCGCGCCGCGCCGGAATTGCCGGTTATTGGCTAACGGCGGCAAAAGGTAGACATAATGAGCCTTCCCTTCGAAACGGATCACGGTATTGGCCACCGGGCGGCCTTGGGCCTGATCGTTCTGCAATCGGACGAAACGATTGAAGTTGAGTTTCGCGAATTCACGGGTCTAGACGGCGTTTCGCTTCTGCAAAGCCGTATACAAAGCGGCTCGGAAGTGACCACCGAGACCCTGGCACGCATGGAAGCCGAGATCCCGGCAAGCGTCGGTCTTTTGCCGCAAGCGGCGAGCTTCGACGTCATTGGCTATGCCTGCACCTCGGGCGCCACAATCATCGGCGAGGAAAAAGTGACGGCTGCAATCCAGCGCGCCAAGCCGGGCGTGGCGGCGACAAATCCGCTCACCGCGGTCAAAGCCGCTTTCAGAGCGCTTGGCGTAACCCGGATCGGATTCGTAACGCCCTATATTGCCGGTGTCTCGGCGGCGATGCGGCGAAATCTCGAAGCGAGTAATTTTCATATCGCCACGTTCGGGTCATTCGAACAAAGCGACGAACATACCGTGGCGCGAATCGCGTCTTCGTCGGTGCTACAGGCCATTCTTCATATTGGCGGGGCGCACGATTGCGAAGCGGTTTTCGCATCCTGCACCAATTTGCGCACTGTCGATGTTATCGAAGAGGCCGAAGCAAAACTCGGGAAACCCGTCATCTCCAGTAATCAGGCGCTTGCCTGGCACATGCTTCGATTGGCGGGAATATCTGATAAACCAAGCGGATTCGGAACATTGTATAAGATATAGGCGGCTTCTTCCCTAGAACAAAGAAACAGCGAGCGGATTCACAGGGTTGATGCCCTGCATCAAAGCTGATCCGGTCTAGCGTAGCGTCAAAACCGCCAAGGCAGCGCAAAACAAAACCTGTATCAAACAGGCGAGCCCATAGACCAATAATGCGCGGTCGATATCGCGGATGCCGGCACGAGGTTCACCGTCACCAAGCCATTCGGATTTCTCGATCCCGCCAAGATAACGGCGCGGCCCTCCTAACGCGAGATCAAGAGCACCCGCCATCGCGGCCTCGGGCCAGCCCGCATTCGGCGAATCATGCTTGCCCGCATCGCGCCACATGATGCGGAAACTTTTGAACGGATTTGCCGTCGGCGTTACCGCGGCCGCAAAAACGATTAGAAGCGCCGAAATGCGGGCAGGAACAAAATTAACAGCATCATCAAGCCGGGCCGCCGTCATCCCGAAATGAAGATATCGCTCCGACCGGTATCCAATCATGCTGTCCATCGTATTGATCGCCTTGTAGGCGAATAGTCCGGGAAGACCGAGCAGAAGATACCAAAAAGCCGGGGCCACAACACCATCGGCGAAATTCTCCGCAAGCGATTCAATAGTACCGCGCGCGACACCATGCGTATCCAAGGACGACGTATCGCGGCCAACGATGTGGCTAACCGCTTCCCGGCCCGCTTCCAGCCCGTCACGGCGCAGTGCGACGGAAACCCTATGGGCATGGTCATAAAGGCTGCGTTGCGCGATCATGACGATTACCAAAAACAATTCCAATACCGCGCCATGGGGAAGATGCCGGGCACCCCATACGGCTACTGCACCAATAGCGGCGGCCAAACCAGCGACAATCACCACGACGACTACGCCCCGCGCTATCAGGGCCATTTCGCCGCGTTCCGGTCTATTCAACCGGCCATCAAGCCATCCGATCAAACCGCCAATCAAAACAACCGGATGCGGCACGAACCGGAATAACCAGCGCATATCGCCGACAACCGCATCAAGCAGCAAGGCGGCAAATAGCAAAATCAGTGGATTTGGATCCACGAAATCGAGGGCCATCGGCATGCGGAGATGATGACGTCCGAACACGCCAATCGTCAATCACGCACGTTCTAGATGCAATTGACGCCAATAGGCCAGAATCTGCCTGACCGGCCCTCTCGGTACTGGTAGAAAGAGGTCCGTTTTTCGTTTGCAGTTAGGAGATATCGTCATGGCGGAAAAGACCGGGGTCATGGTATGCGGTCACGGCAGCCGCGATACGGGCGCCGTTCGCGAGTTTGAGTCCGTGGCGGCCGGATTGCGCACCCGCATGCCGGAATATGATGTCGATTACGGGTTTCTCGAATTCGCGACACCGATCATCCGAACCGGCTTGGATGCTTTGCGCGAACGGGGGGCGAAAACGATCCTGGCCGTGCCGGGCATGCTGTTCGCGGCCGGGCACGCAAAAAACGATATTCCCTCGGTGCTGAATACCTATCAGGCACAGCATAACGATGTTGAAATCCGTTACG
>JAJFJC010000215.1 GCA_021774385.1 Alphaproteobacteria bacterium | reverse complement strand
TCGGCGTGCGGCGCCATCCAAATCTTCATACTGATTTGTTTTCAAGGACCACAGGAACGCCGCCAAGGCAAGAAGGCCAAGAAAAAGCGCGGCGGGTATAAGTACGATCAGGATATCCATTTCAACCGCAATGCGTTCAAGGTCACCGCGAGCGAAGAACCGGACATGGCCACCGCGGCGATCAGTGGCGTGGACAATCCCAGCATCGCCACGGGAATGGCTACGATATTGTAACCAAATGAAAGCGCGAAATTTTGAAATACAAGTCGCTTGGCGGCGCGGGCCGTGCGATAAGTGTCCACGATTGGCGTCAAATCTTCACCCAGGCTCACGAAATCCGCCGCATTCTGTGCCACGTCCGCGGCCCCGGATGGCGACAAGGAGACATGGGCCGCCGCCAGCGCCGGCGCATCGTTCAACCCATCACCGACCATGAGCACGCGGTGCCCTTGTGCGGCGAAGCTGCTCAGATGTGAAATTTTGTCTTTCGGCGAGCATGCCCCATGCCTGATCTCAATTCCCACCGCATCCGCGACGGCGTCGACTGCCATGGGCCTGTCGCCAGAAAGGAGCGCGACTTTCACGCCCAATTCCCGTAGCCGCGATATCGTATCAGACGCGTCACTACGAAGCTCATCCGTAAACGAAAACCGTGTCCGTTTCCCAGCCACGTCGCTCAGCCAAATTTCCGCCTTGGCGTCGCTTTCATCCTCTTGTGCGTCGACGTCGACCCAACGCCGGCTGCCAAGCCGAACGGGACCGGCATCTGTTTCGGCGGCCAGGCCGAACCCCGCCGTTTCGCGTAAATTCCGCACCAAGGCCGTGGAAGGCAGGCCTTTCGCCGCCCGCACGAGCGCCTTCGAAAGCGGATGGCTGCTCTCTTGCGCCAGGGAGGCAGCCAAAACCAATGCATTGTTATCGACCGGCCCGGCAAGTTCCAGTGCCCCGGTCGTCAATGTACCGGTTTTGTCAAACACGACCATATCTATTCCGGCAAGCCGTTCTAGCGCGTCTCCGCTTTTGATTAGTACACCGCGTCGTAACAAATGCCCACCAGCAACGACTTGAACCGCCGGTACCGCCAAGGCAAGCGCACAGGGACAAGTGATAATCAAAACCGCGATACCGTTCAGCAACGCGGCTTCCCAGCCGGCACCGACGTAAAGCCATATTGCCAGGGTTAACCCGCCAAGGAGATGAACCACCGGCGCATAAGCCCGCGCAACACGGTCCGCGAGACGGACATATCGCGCCCGCCCCTGCTCCGCCACTTCCATGAGCCGCCCAATTTCGGCGAGCAGTGTTTTTTCATCGGACGCGGTTACCCTGATCATGAAGGCCTGACCTACATTCAAGGCGCCCGCGAACACCGGGTCTCCAGCGGACACATCGTCAGGAACCGCTTCACCGGTCAGCAGACTATTATCGAGAACCGCCATTCCTTCGATCAGGACACCGTCCGCCGGTATACGCTCACCACTAGCGACGGCCACTTGCATACCCGGCTCGAGTTCCTCCGGCCGCATAAATTGCCGGCTGCCATCCACACCGATGACCGTAGCGGCGCGCGAGCGCAACGCGAGCAATTGCTGCACGGAGGACCGCGCCTTGGCACGAACCCGGAGATCCAAAACCCGGCCCAGCAGCAGGAAAAATAATAGCATGATGCTAGCATCGAAATAGACGGCGTCGCCCCGTTCCATGGTTTGATAAAGACTCATGCCCGCCGCCATGATCACGGCCAGGGAAATCGGAACATCCATGTTCAGGTGGCCGGCACGCAAGGCGGTGGCCGCGCCGCGGTAAAATGGCCGGCCCGCATAGGCGACCGCGGGCAACGCGATCAGCGCCGACAACCAGTGAAATAGCCCCCGCGTGCTATCCGCCATATCGGTACCCGCCCAAACCGAAATCGACAGCAGCATGACGTTCATCGCAGCGAAACCGGCCACACCTAGCGCGCGCAGTAGTTCCCGCATATGCCGGTCGTCCGCGCCGAGCGAACCAACCGCCGTGAAAGGCGTCGAGTCATAGCCCCTATCGGAAAGGGTCTTTACGACCTGATCGCCAAGTCCCGCGCAACCTCGCCATTCGACTGTGACGCGTTTAGCGGAAAAATTCACCCGTGCGCGCGTTACACCGGGGACCGCGCTGGCAGCGTCCTCGACCCGTGATATGCACGCCGCGCAGGTGATGTCCGGCACCAGCAACGAAAGAGACTTTAATCCATCTTCCCCGTCGCGGACGAAGGCGGCGACTTGTGCACCAGCAACGGTATCGCCACGAAAATTCGACGCATCCGATATAGCGGTATCGGCGGGACAGCACGCCGTCCCAAACGAAACCTCTTCGATGTTTTCGACTAGTCGAGCCATATCGTACGGCGAAATTCGAGGCGTCGGCCACCGGGGCCATCGGCACGGATTCGAAGTTGCCGATTCCCTTTCGTCGCGGGATCGACTGCGGCGGCGACGATCCCCGGCGCGGTTGTTTTGACCGGCAATGATTTGTCACCCCCGGCATATGTGGGATGAAATAAAGTCACGGCGACATCGTCTACTTGCAAAGGACCACCATGCTTGCCCGTGAAGCGTAGGGTCAATGTTTTCTGATCGCTTCGCTCCACCGCCATTGTCCAGCCGAGGTCCTTCAACGTGGCCGAGCGGGCGATTTGTTCGTTGAACTCCAATCCTTTGCGATAGGCACTCCGTGTTTCCAAGCCAGGGAACCCGGTAATCGCGAGATAGGCGAACACGCCGTTAACGGCGAATACAGTGCCGAACAACCCGGTCAAAATGAAGGCGACATGCCGCCCCGTTAATTCCTTGATCATTTTTCCGGCCCTCGGAATGTCGTGGCTTCACCGACGGTTCTCTGGTCTTTCATATCCGTTACCGTGATCGTCATGCTTTGTTTTCCGTCCGCTGGCGGTGGTCCGGAGACAAAGACCTTGGCGCTGCGGATATCGTCGGCGGAAACTTGGACGATCGCTTCGCGCTCTCCAACAATGGCGAGTTTGGAACTGGACACACCGGTAATACTAACGCGGAACGAACGCGTTTCGTGCGCCCGGTTAATTATCTTCAAGGTATACCCATTCCGGACGGTACCGTCGGACAATGTGACGAAGAGCGGATTTCGATCCCGGAGAATACTGAGTGTCAACGTGTCACGTGATAACAGCGCATAGACCATCAACAAGGAGAGCGCCCCTATCAAAACGCCATAGACAATCACGCGCGGCCGGAAAAACCGCACGGGCGCGTAGTCGCCGGCCTTGGACGCCTCAAGGTTTCGAAAGGTTTCATAGCCGATTAAATTCGGCGGCCGCCCAATCTTCGCCATGACCGCGTTGCAGGCGTCGATGCATAGCGCGCAATGAATACATTCGAGTTGCGGCCCGTCGCGAATATCGATCCCCATGGGACAAACGACAACGCATTGCCGGCAGCGAATACAGTCGCCTCGATTCTCCCAACTCTCTCCCTTCTTGTGCGCCGCGCGTGGCTCGCCCCGTTGGTCGCGGTAGGTGACGAGCAGGGAGTCTTCATCGAACATGGCGCCCTGAATTCGCGGCCAAGGGCACATGTAAATGCAAACCTGTTCGCGCATCAGCCCACCAAGCGCATAGGTCGTAAAAGCGAAGATGCCGATAAACAGAAGCGCGGCCATTGGGGCTTGAAACGTCGCCAGTTCGACAAGCAAGGTCGGCGCATCTCGGAAATAAAACACCCAGGCGCCGCCCGTCATTACCGAGATGATTAACCAAACTGAATGCTTGCTGAATTTCTTGGATAGTTTCGAAAAGTTCCACGGTGTCTTGTCGAGACGAATGCGGGCATTCCGGTCGCCCTCGATATACCGCTCCACCGCGATGAACAAGTCAGTCCAAACCGTCTGCGGGCAGCTATAACCACACCACACACGGCCAAACAGCGAGGTAAACAAGAACAGCGCCAGCGCGGAAATTATCAAAATGCCGGTTAGCAGGTAAATTTCCTGTGGCCAGATTTCGACGAAAAAGAAATAAAATTTTCGGTTCGGCAAATCGAGCAATACAGCCTGATCCGGTCCCGTACCCCGATCCCAGCGCAGCCAGGGCGTAACGTAGTAGACACCCAAGGTCATGACCATGATTAGCCATTTCAATTGGCGAAACGTGCCATATGCCCGCTTTGGATGGATACGCGCGCGCCGCTGATAAAGTGATCGTTCTTCCTTGCGGTTTACCGCGTCGACATCCGCGCGCTGCACGCCCTCCGCGACTTCCACACCGGGCTTGACCGCATCGACGGCTTCCCGCGCCAAGGCTTCAAGCTTGGTCATTTTGTCGTCTGGCATCGGCGCCACACCAATTCAGACCTTATTCACCGCCACCGAGCGCATGAATATAAATCGCCAATTGCTTGATCGTTGTTTCAGGCAAGCGTCCCTGCCAATGCGGCATTACGCCTTTCCGGCTATTGGTAACGATCGCGCGAATGGAATCACCGTCACGTCCAAATAGCCAAATCGCGTCGGCTAGATTGGGCGCGCCGAACTCGCGGCTCCCCTGCCCCTTCTCGCCATGACAGTCGACACATTGCTCTGCGTAAATTGGCGCTCCCTGTTGCGCCGCGGCGGCGTCTTTCGCCTGGCCCGATAGAGAAAGAACGAATTCCGCGACCTGATCGATCTGTTCCTTGCTAAGAACTTCATCGCGCCCGAAGGCGGGCATCTCGCTGTCACGGGTTTCGTCATGCCCGGAACGAATGCCATATCGTATGGTTTGCTGGATAACCTCCAGCGATCCACCCCATAGCCAATCGTCGTCGGACAGGTTTGGATATCCCTTGCCGCCCTGCGCGGCGCTACCATGACAACCAGCGCAATTGTCGCCGTATGCCGATTTACCGCCCGCGAGCGCGAATTCCATAAGTTTTGGATCTTGCCGGATGGTTTCCAAGTCAGCCGACGCGATGCGGTCAGCGAAAACTTTTCGGGCGTCGTTCGCGGCACCGATATCCGCGGCGACTTCCGCACGCGAGGAATAGCCAAAAACCCCTTTCGTATAGCCGGACATATGAGGCCAGGCCGGATAAAGAACCCAATAGCCGACACCCCAGACAATGCAGGCATACATCACCATCAGCCACCAGCGAGGCAACGGACTATCCAGTTCCTTGATGCCGTCCCATTCGTGGCCGGTCGTTTCCTGACCGCTAATTTCGTCCCGTTCGGTTGTTGCCATGGCTCAGTCCTCGATGATGTCGTCGTTAAGCGGCGAACGGGCCGCCCGGTCGAACTTGTCCCTATTCGACGGCCAAAGCGCGTAGGCCAACACAGCGCCGAACACGATGATGAAGAAGAACATTCCCCAAATTTGGGCAAATGACGTTACGGATTCATAGGTCATTGCATTCTCCTCCTAGCGCAGATTGTCGCCGGCGGCGTCGTAGACGCTGAAATCGACCAACGTGCCAAGCATTTGCAGATAGGCAATCAATGCGTCCATTTCCGAAACCAGTTCGGGGTCGCCGTCGAAATCACGGACAACCGCTTTCGGGTATCGTTGCGCAACGGCTTCCGCACCGTCACTGTCCGGATCGCCTTGCGCTTGCAGGTCCGCCGAAGCGGCGGCGATCATCGCGTCGGTATAGGGGACGCCGGCCATGCGATTGGCGCGCATATCATCCGCGATATCACTGGACCATGCCGGTGTCTTCATGAGGAACGGGTAACCCGGCATGATCGATCCCGGTACGATATCGCGGGGATCGATCATGTGCGCCACATGCCATTCGTCTGAATATTTGCCGCCAACGCGCGCCAAATCGGGTCCGGTTCGTTTGGAGCCCCACTGGAAGGGGTGGTCGTACATGCTTTCCGCCGCGAGGCTATAGGGACCGTAGCGTTCCACCTCGTCCCGAAGCGAGCGTATCATTTGCGAGTGGCAATTATAGCAACCCTCGCGGATGTAAATGTTCCGGCCGACCAATTCCAAGGGCGAATAGGGTCTAATACCCTCCACCTTCTCAATCGTCGAACCGAGAAAATACAGCGGCATGATTTCGACCAGACCGCCAATCGACACGACGATCAAGGTACCGATCAGGAGAACCATGGATTTGGTTTCGAAGACTTTATGCTTTGCCCAAGCTGACATGGTTCCGCCCCTTATTCCGCTGGCAATTTGGCAAGCGCCGAAGCCGACGCGACTTCGGGATGCATAATCGTTTCGTCGGCCTCATCGCCGCGCGTGGTCCGCCATAAATTGTAGGCCATGATCAGCGAGCCGAAGACGAACAGCGTCCCGCCAAGCGCCCGAATAATGTAGAACGGATGCATAGCCTCGACGGTCTCGATAAAGGAGTACTCAAGGAAACCGAGGCTGTTGTAGGCGCGCCACATCAACCCCTGCAATATGCCAGAGACCCACATCGCGGTGATGTACAGCAGGATACCCAAGGTCGAGATCCAAAAATGCCATTCCACGAGACGTAGGCTGTAGAGCCGCTTGCGCTGCCAGAGCCAGGGCGTCAGGCAGTACAGGGCGCCGAAACTCACGAAGCCGACCCAACCAAGCGCACCGGAATGCACATGCCCGATCGTCCAATCCGTATAGTGGCTGAGGCTGTTGACCGCCTTGATCGACATGAGCGGCCCTTCGAAGGTGCTCATGCCGTAGAAGGCAACGGAGACCACCAACATGCGGATGACAGGATCGGTACGCAACTTGTCCCACGCGCCTGATAAGGTCATCAGTCCGTTGATCATACCGCCCCACGACGGCATCCACAGGATGATCGAAAAGGTCATACCAAGCGTCTGCGCCCAATCCGGTAACGCGGTGTAGAACAGATGGTGCGGCCCGGCCCAGATATAGGTGAAAATCAGGGCCCAGAAATGCACGATTGAAAGGCGGTAGGAATAGACCGGCCGTTCGACCCGTTTGGGTACGAAATAATACATGATGCCAAGGAAACCCGCGGTCAGGAAGAAGCCGACCGCGTTGTGGCCGTACCACCATTGTGTCATCGCGTCCTGAACCCCGGACCAGAGGATATAGCTTTTCGTACCCGTCCAACTGACTGGAATGGCGGCATTGTTGATGATATGCAGCATCGCCACGGTGACGATGAAGGCGAGGAAAAACCAGTTGGCGACGTAAATATGCGGCTCCTTGCGCTTGAACAAAGTGCCGAGGAAAACCAACAGATAGACCACCCAGACGACGGTCAGCCACAGATCGATATACCATTCCGGTTCAGCATATTCCTTGGATTGCGTAACGCCGAGCAGGTAGCCAGTCGCGGCCAGCACGATGAAGAGTTGATAACCCCAAAACACGAACCATGGTGCCATATGGCCGGCGAGCCGCGTCCGGCATGTACGCTGGACCGCGAAGAACGACGTCGCGATCAGAACGTTGCCGCCGAATGCGAAAATTACCGCCGAGGTATGCAACGGGCGCATTCGGCCAAAATTGGTCCAGGGCAAATCGAAGTTCAGTACCGGATAAGCAAGCTGCCAGGCGATCACATCACCGACCAGGAAACCCGCGACGCCCCAAAACATCGACGCAATTACGCCCGCACGAACGACGGCGTGATTGTAGCCCGCCTCATGCTCCCCAGCCCTGCCGCCCATGCGTCGCAGCAGCAGCCATAACCCGGCGGCGCCAGCCGCCAGGACCAAGAGCCCGGCGTGAAACGTCATGACGGCATCACGTGTTGCAACGATTTCGGCGACGCCTATTGCGATGACCAGCGCGACCGCAGGCAGCGCAAACAGCTCCCCTAAGGCCGCACGATCGGTGCGGACTTGTTCGATATTCATTTAAAACAACCCTTCCTCAATGCGTAACGCAACATCCGAAAACACGTATCAAGGCACATTGACTTAAATCAAAATAGACACCCGTTAAATCAACAAAGTCTTGAAGCCATATCAATTTCTTACCGTACGTTTTATATCGCTGCCCCTCTGGAAATCCGAACATCGTCATCGACAATCACTTTGTCGCTTTGGCGTTTTGTCGCGGCGGCGAAATGTCGCCCGAATTTCCGAATCGAGCCTAGCTTCACCCGAGCGTGTCCTCACTGCAAGCATCTCGTGCAGGCGATTTCTCTAACCGGATAAAGCGGTCCCTGACAACCAAACCCGGGACAAGGCAGCCGTCTCGTAGGGTGAGATACGGGGCCCTTTCGCGAGCCCCTATTCTTGCACAGGAAACATCGCACCATGTCGATTTTGCTGCGGTGGAAAAGCAAGAAGCGCCGGCTTTTAAACCGGCGCTTCCGCAACTTTGAACCTTTACGAGGAAACGTTAGGCGTTAAATCGCCCGCACTTGAACCATGAAATCATCGACTCTGGTTTTCAACTCGGTTGCTTGCGTGCCGAGTTCCGCCGCGGCGCCTGTTACATCCTTGGCGACGCCGCCGGTTTCCTCGGACGCGGACGATACGCCGGTGATGTTTTCCGCTACCTCCGCTGTCGCGGCGCTTTGTTCCTCGACGGCTGAGGAAATCGCGGTGGAGTTGGCGCTTAGCTCATTGATCGTATTTGTAATTGTATCGATCGCGCTAACCGCATCGTTCGTCGAATCCTGAATATTCGAGATTTGATCGCTGATTTCCTCGGTCGCCTTGGCGGTCTGGTTCGCGAGTGCCTTGACTTCCGACGCGACCACCGCGAAGCCCTTGCCCGCCTCTCCGGCACGCGCGGCCTCGATGGTGGCGTTCAAGGCAAGAAGATTTGTCTGCGAAGCGATATCTTGAATGATCGTGACGATATCGCCGATCTTATCGGCCCCTTCCTTCAGGCCGACTATCATTGAGTTCGAGCGTTTTGCTTCTTCCACCGCTTGTTCGGAAACCGTGCTCGATTTTACGACTTGCCGCGAAATTTCGCTGATCGAGGATTGCAGTTCCTCGGCGGCGGATGCCACGGTGGCGGACCGCTGGCTTGCCATGGACGCGGTTTCCATCATCGTACGCGCGCTTGCCTCCATTTCCGTCGCGGCCGCGGAAACGCCCTCGACGACGGTGGCGACATTCGATTCGAAATCGTCGGCCACCGCGACCTGATTGGTAACAACCTGCCATGAAAGCATCGGCCCGATATAGTTTCCACTGGTGTTCGAAATAGCCGAAACCACGAGATCCAATGTCTCCTCGCCGAGTTTGATCTTGGCTCTGTGCGGAAGGTTTTTCGGGTCGGCCAAGATACGGCGCTGGTGCGAAGGATCCTTATGGAAGATATCGATACATTGACCAACGAGCCCGTCCACCGGACAGGGTAGAAGATGTTGAAGCGGTTTTAGGGTATCGATGCTGGTTTGATTTACATAGTCGATTTCAAAATTATCCTTGTTCACCAGCATGACGTTGATCGGCATTTCATCGAGCATCTGCATCAGTTTTTCGGTTTCACGCTCCTTGGCGACATGCGCCGTGACAATAGACCAGGTGAGCATCGGCGCGACGTAGGACCCGCTACCATCGCGTATCGGCGTGACGAGGAGATCGAGAATTTCCTCGCCAACCTGAATTTGCGCCTGGTGCGGAAGATTGTTTGGATCGGCAAGCAAGTTGCGCTGATGGCTAGGGTTTTTGTGAAATATGTCGATACTCTGGCCCAACATGCCATCCGCTTTAACGGGCAATAGATGCTCGATTTCACGCAACGTATCCTGCGTGGACTTGTTCATGTAGTCGATCGATAAATCGTCCAAATTACAGGTCATCACGTTGATCGGCATATCATCGATCATCTGTTTGTAAGTATCGCGCTCGGTCTCCACCTGCTGGAGCTGGTGGCGCAGTTCCTCCACTTCTTGATCGTCCCTCGCCGTAACGGCCTCTTGCGGTTCCGGCTCCACTTTGCGTGCGGTCCTAAACATCTTGAAGTCCCCGATTAAAATTCATGGTCCAAAGCATGTGGCCGGGTGCTAAAGCATTCAAATGGCGTTAACTAAACAGCATCTCGACCAATTCTGAATTTGAGCCTAGGTCAATGGCGTTAAATAACATTTAATTTTAGGTATTTTAATTTGTTGATAATGAATATCAATTTCATCTATGGAGCCAACACCCAAATATCGAAATTTCATACCGATAAATCTTTCGGGTTACTTCCGGGACCAAGCGGCTATTACATACAAAATCGTCCGGCTCTTCGACGTTACTAAATCGATTGAAGAAATCGGATCGTATGTTGCAAGGGCACCACAGCGGTGATACTGACGGCCATCGTGCAATCGGGATACACGTCCCAACGAAATCGAACCGACGGTTTCATGACACGACAGGCTAAGGATGGGTGCCCGAGTGGTTTAAGGGACCGGTCTTGAAAACCGGCAAGGGTTAACGCCCTTCGTGGGTTCGAATCCCACCCCATCCGCCATCCTGTAATTCGGCCCATCGAAACCCTCTAACATGCTGAATATAATGGAGATTTTTGGGGTTCGAAACCCTCCAAAACGGTCATAGACCGGAGGTTCCGCAAAGGCCAGTTTCAGCACTGTCCGCTTGTGCTCCAACCGACCATTTTCCCATATTTTACAAGGGTTTGCAAAAAACCGCATGGCGAGTTCGAACATTTCGTCGAAGGGGCGGTAGTTTTGGCCGTCCTGGCGCAGCTTTTCAGCCATCGCCAGCTTTTCCTTTTCAAGGGCGGCGATCCGGTCTTCGAAGCGGGCCAGCACTGTTTCGTTCGAGACCTTTAGAATGCGATCCAGAAGCGCCGTAATCTGGTTTTCAAGGTCGGTGATACCGCGCTTCGCCATCGCCTTGATCTGCGCCGCGCGCTCGGCGTGCATGTCCCACGCTTTCTTGAGAATGGCCTTGCCGAATCGGTACATCTTGGGCGATGGCTGTACGCCCTTGAGAAGGTCCGCGAAGTCGCCTTCAAGCGATGCACGGGGAATGGACTTCCGGTTGGCGTCGCAGCTTTTGTTGTAACACATGTAATAGGGATGCTTTTTCCCGGTCTTGCTGGTGGACCAGCTACCGGTGAGCGGCTTGCCGCAGGAACACCGGACAAACCCGCGCAAGGGAAAGTCGGCGTTGAGATCGGCGCGCGCCGGAACGTGTGCGTTGCCGTTCAGGCGGTCCTGAATCCGGTTGAAGGTTTCCAGTGTGATCAGCCCTTCATGCTTGCCTTCCCGCAGCGAGAAGCCCCAACGCGGCAACTCGATATAGCCCGAATAGAGGAGCCGCGTGAGAATACGGTTGGCGGCTTCGTTGGTCACCACGCCGAAGCGGTTCTTCGGATACTCAGGAAGCGATTCAAAAAACCGGGCCACCTCGGCCTGGGTTTCAAACCGTCCGGAGGCAAAACCCTCAAGCCCTTCCCGAATCATCGAGGCATAGGGCTCATCCGGGACCATGACCTTGCCATGCCCCTCAATCTTTTTCTGGACATAGCCGAAGGGCGGCCTGAACGGCCAGTACCCGTCCATCAGCCGCGCCGTCTGGCGCTTGATCGTCTGTTCCGTGTTTTGTTCCCTAAAATACTGCGCGCCAAGTGCCTGCATGAACTCAGCGTAGCGACCGTGAGAATCGGAGCCGAAGGTAATGGACGGGCTTTCCATGACCGCATGGCATTCATCGATGGCATCTCTCAGCGCGATATGGACGCGAATGTCCCGCGCCACGCGGCTGATATCATCGACCACCACGACGAAGCGCTGTTTGCCCTTATGCTCACGTAGGAATTTGAGCAAGCCTTGAACACCGTCACGGTTGAAAAGCGCGCCGGACACACCGGAATCGAAGAAGACCTGCCATACATTGTAGCCTTTCCAGGACGCGAACTGACGGCAATAGGTTTCCTGCGAGCCAAGACCTTGGCCCTTTTCGACCTGCGCCTTGGAGGAGACACGCGTGTAAATGATGCAATCCGTCAATCCGTGGGCTGCTTTATCAAACTGCATCATGATCCGACTCCTTCCCGGACTGGCCCGGTTTCAGCCCAGCCGCCTGCTCAAAATTCTCCGCAATAATTCGTTGCGTTAAGTATACGCGATCCGGTGCCGTAAGGGGCTGCGGATCGCGAGTATCGGCCTGTTTTCCACAGGCTTTTTGCGCCTGTTGGACGGGATGAAACCCGAAGCCCAGAGACATA
>JAJFJC010000214.1 GCA_021774385.1 Alphaproteobacteria bacterium | reverse complement strand
CCTCGATTATGTCGATTTGCTGCTGATTCATTGGCCACAGCCCAAGGTACCGCTGGAGGAGACGCTCGGCGCGCTCGCCAAGGCCCAGAGCGAAGGGTTGGCGAAGAATATCGGTGTCTCGAACTTCACCGCTGCCCTGCTTGAGGAGGCCGTGGGCAAATGTCCTGAGCCGCTACTCACCAATCAGATCGAGTATCACGCCTATATTCGTCAGGATAAGGTCATCGCCGCCTGCCGGAAGCATGGCCTGCTCGTCACCTGTCACGTACCCCTGGCGCGAGGCGAAGTGCTTAAGGATCCGGTGATTCAGGGGATCGCCAAAACCCACGGTAAAACGGCAGCGCAAATCGCCCTCAAATGGCTGATCCAGCAGCCGGATGTTACTGTCGTGCCGCGCGCGCTCGAATTCTCGGAGATCGCGGAAAATATAGATATCTTCGACTTCTCGCTTAGCAAGGATGAGATGGACCGAATCTCGAATCTGCGCGACAAAAACCTTCGCATCGTCGATCCGGAGGTACGCCGTCCGGTATGGGACGTGTCATAATGTCCCCCAAGGCCAGTCAGCCCCTGGCCAAACGCAACCAAAACCGAGGACATCGCATGGCCCGCGTTCCCGTCTTGAAATCTCCCGACCAACTGACCGGCGAGGCCCGCCGCGTCGCGGAAAAGATCGTCGATACCCGCAAATCTCTGGAAGGCCCCTTCTCGGTCTGGATGCACGCGCCGGCGTGGGCCGAGCGGGTCGCCCATCTGGGTACGCTGGTACGGTGGGAAGGCACGTTGGAACCGCGGATACGAACGCTCGCGGCCCTTGTCGTCGGCCGGCATTTCGAGGCGCAATATGTGTGGGGCATTCAGGGTGCGATTGGCGCCGAGCGGGACGTTCCGCGCGCAACGATCGACGCGATCCGTGACGATCGTTCCGATGGGATTCCGCCCGAGGACCTGCAGATCATCGACTTTACCCGGCAACTGCTGCGCGCGAACCGCGTCGGTGAACCGCTAGCACGCGCGGTCATGGATCGGCTCGGCGCCGATCAGTATGTGCAGTTGACGACCTGCATCGGTTATTACGCGATGCTGGCAATGACGGTAAACGGGATCGAACTCGCGCCGAACCCGAAACACGAATCCCTGAAGGTCTGAGGGTGGAAAACCGGGTATCCGAGATAGATAACCGACCGCCCCCGATGGCCCGCCCAGCCCGCGGGAATGGGATTCGTCCGTGGCCATTACGAACGCAGCGCCTGACGTTGCCCCCCGAAATGCCAAGGCGAAGCAAAGTGCCCCGCTCCGCGAGGCCGATGGTAATCGCCTACGGCGATTCCCCTCAATCCTGATTTACTCTAGAAGCAACGCCTCAAGCAGCCTCGGATTGACTTCGTAACCCGTCGATTGCCGCCCCACGCGTATTATTGCGCCGCTGTTCTTACTTGATGCCACCACCGCTCGATCGCCGTAGCGTCGAGTGATAAGACCGCTCCCATTCCACCGGTCCGTTCGACCCAGATATCGAGCGCCGCCTCTGGAACCGTAATCAGCAGCGGGATCCCCTCGCTGATGGCGTGGAACAGTTCATCCGACAAGCCCCGCCCGTTCTGCTCCTCGGCACCGAACTTGTCGAACACGATCAGTTCGGCATGGTCGGCAATCGCCTGGCGTAAAATGCCACTGGTAGCCGCCAGGGCGGCAACGTCGAGCCCGCAGGTTTCTGTCTCGCGGTTCACATGGGTCAACCGCTTGATGGGAAAGCGGCCGCCCCAGGTAAGGTCGATGGCGTCAATACCCAGGAAATCCCCTTTTGATCGTTTACATGTTCCTGAACGCAGCCGGCGATCCGTACAACGGATCGCCTCAGCTCTTCCGCGATCGATTTCAGAAATCCCAGTACCTTACCCCCTCGCGGATAGACTACGGCGGCAAACGATGCAGCGTCTGTTGTTTCGGCCTGATCCATCATATCGCCCCCATGTACCCCTCGCTAAAAACAACAAACTTGCGGCTGACGGACCACTGCTCACCGAGCGCTATCAATGCTGGCTCTTCAAGGGCCTATTAGCGCGCTAACTTTCTCGTCCATAGCCAGACGCATACGTTAACCCTGATACTTCGACCCCGCTCCGGCGGGGCCTTTCTTTACCCAAAACAAAACCCCGCCACCAAGGAGACAAAGCGACGGGGACAGTATGGAGTGGCTCCATTTTAGCGAGGGCAACCGGCTTCGCATTGCGATAGATCAATTGGGCCGAGATGTATAGCCTGAGATCACTGCGTGTCGCCGATGCATTCTGGCCTCTTATCCGCGGGCCAGACGATCCATACATAGGCGCATTTATCACCGGTAACGGACACTTGGTGTCTCCTCCATTCCCGGAAAAACTCGGACGTGGATCAAGGAAAAGCCAAAATCGCTACGTGGATGTCGGATATCGGGGGAAGACCACTTTACAAACTATCGTCAAAGGCAACATCGGGGACGGAGTTGACCTTTGTTGCGCATATTATGATGGCCGCTTCTTTCAAATGTCATCAGACCTTAAGCGTTCTGGTTTGATAGAACTTTGTCAGCGAGCCCCCGCAGATTGCCATCGATTATCTTACCCATCATCATTTTCATCATCGTCTGGCCCATCAGCCATCCCAGCGGTCCGTATTTCACGCGATAGTCAAAGGTCCACGTCACACTGGATCGACCTTCTGCTGGCGTGATGAACACCATTGAACTCGCTTCGTGAAGGGGCATAGCCGCCATGTCGGACAACTTGACCGTAAAGCTCTTGCTGGACTCCCATGACGTGACTTCTTCAACGACAGATGTGCCGTTCGTAAAGTGGTTGCGACGTTTTGAACCCGGTCCGTCTTCTCCCTCGGTCAGTGCATCAACGGACGTTATGAGCGGTGCAAACTCATCAATATGCATGTAGCGACCAAGAACTGCCCAAACGGCTTCGGGCATTGCATCAATTGTATGACTGCGTTGGAAATGTATCAATTTTGGGTTCCTGAATTTCGTTAATAGCGTCGGGCGATTTCTGTGTTGCTAGGCGTACACTAAATATGTCCTACTGACACCGTTATGGCAGCAGTGTGGCAGCAGGAGGAAAAAATGCGTCGCACCGAACGGCTTTTCCAGATAATCCAGATTCTACGATCTATCCGATCACCAGTCACAGGGAGAGAACTTGCTGATGAGTTGGAAATATCTCTTCGCACGCTCTACCGTGACATGGCGGAACTTACTGCACAGCGCATTCCCATCACCGGCGAGGCTGGTATGGGCTATGTGCTGGATGACGGGTACGACATGCCCCCATTGATGTTGACGGCTGACGAACTGGAAGCCGCAGCATTGGGTGCTGCGTGGGTGGCTTCTGAAGCCGATCCTTCGTTGGCGCGGGCGGCTAGAGACCTAGTTTCAAAGTTATCAGAAGCAATACCAAAGGAGCTGAGGCCGATCGTTCTGGACGCAAGCTCTAAGGCAATAACGACGCAATCTAAGATTACGGAACGATTTGACAGCGCCCTTTTGCGGCACGCTATCAGGGAGCGTCACCGACTTCAATTGACGTACACCGACCGCGATGGCGGAACAACAGACCGGACCGTATGGCCGATGTTGATCGCTTTCCTAGATCGAAACCGATACTTGGTTGCTTGGTGTGAGATAAAAAAAGACTACCGGCACTTCAAAACGGACCGGGTACAGGAGCTAAAAGTGCTTGGCGAAAAGTACCCTGGGCGTCGGGCGGTTTTGATCAAAGGCTGGGAGGAGTCAACGGCGAAACGAATGCAAAGCCGACGTTGGCAGCGATTATGATCGCTGTCAATAACACCCCAATATACGTTGCATATTAGATTCACCTAAACAGCCTCAGCCAAAGTAAGACATTCAGGTTGTGAAACACCTTCAGACGTTGGCACTTAGCTTGATTAGCCACATACTGGCGAAAACGTCACGGACCGCTGAGAGGGAAGAGTTTAGTGCCAGGTACATTATATGTATTAGTTCCGACTTGATCTGACAGTTGCCGGCTTTGAGGCGGCGTCTGTCAGATTAAGTCTGAATTACTACAACTTTAGCCCAAGGCGGTTCGAAGGCCCATCACATCGGTGCAAACTCATAGCCATTTGTGCTATTGCGCAAGACCTTGACCGTTTGGGTTGGACGGACATCAAGTCTGACTGATGGTTCTTCATCCGGTATCGGTACGCCGGGAATGAGGCTGTAGGCATCGTGCATTTCCAGCCATGTATAATATTGCGAGAAATGCCCGCACATATGTCAGTTCTCCACTGTGTAACGTTGAACCAAACGTATTGCTTCAGATCTATTGAGGCCCAGGGTCAAGACGATGACCATATTCACAGCATGATCGATTTTCCGGCCCGGTCTAGGATCGACTTGTGGATGCCGGGAAGAATAGCCAATCTTCATCCTCTCCAATGTTAGTTGCGTCAGCAATTTGCGCCGCAACGCTTTGTCTTTGATTGTTCCTCGCGTCAGTACGATCTTTTACCAAGTTTCCACAGTCTAACCTTCCGGCTCTGCTGAAGCCTGAGCCCTTTCCGGATCTTCTTCGACGGGGTTGCCACCCAGATCCCGCATGATCTGCATAATTTCAGTGTGAGCACGATCCAGAACATGCTCATCCGGCCCGCGCAGGACGATGGATACCGTAAAACCGGACTGCTGGCGCATCTGCGGGTAGCTGCCGATGTCGATATCACGGTACCTTGCCTGAACAAGCGCTAGACCTTCGGCGATAGTGCCTTCGCCAAGATCCACGGCGAGACCCCGCGCGAGCATGCGTTGGCCGCCAGTAATGTGCGGCTCTGCCGCCTGAAACATCATCTGCATGATGCGTGGCACCCCCGCCATGACAAAAACATTCTCGATACGATAGCCTGGTGCCGCGCTGATCTTTTGCTGCAGCAGAACCGAACCTTCCGGAAAGGTCGCCATCCGCAATCGCGCGTCATTCATTTCCTGGCCGCGTTCTTCAGTACGGCGAGTCAGCAGCGCAACTGTATCGGGATCACGATACATGCCAACGCCAAACGCCTCGGCAACGCATTCCGACGTGATATCGTCATGGGTCGGACCGATACCGCCGGTAGTGAAGACATAATCAAACTTGGTGCGGCATTCATTGAGCGTATCAACAATGGTCTTGCGGATGTCCGGAATCACTCGAACCTCGCGCATCTGCACACCAAGCTTGTTCAAGCCCTTTGCGATATAAGCAAGGTTCTTGTCTTGCGTCCTGCCCGATAGAATTTCGTTGCCGATCAGGATTAGGCACGCGGTTACTGTTTTTTCGTCTGACATAAAGTGTCCTTACGCTCTAGGGCTCTGTATAAACGGGTCCGCAGGTTCAATTTCTCAAACTACCTGTCACGCCGCCACGGCTGCACTTAAGGTGGCTACGACTGCAGCAAAATTCGCAAGAAAAATTACACCCCTCTATGGGAGCTTACCGCTTCGCTAAATTCATTTCTATTTATGGCAAAAATTTCCTTCTTCCTTTTCGGCATGTCGCTAATGGTCATTGCTGGATCTGTAGCAGCACGTACGCAGATGCCACTCTGCCAAGGCGGCCGAGCATTTTAACGAAGGGTCACCGTCCCGTACAAAGCCGGTCAACGACCTCAGCCCGCTCGAAACGGCCGCATGTGGTCAACCGGATGGGGAATGGAACGATGCCGGCATGTCCTAAAACAATAGGCGCCACGCGCAATCATTCGACACAACGAGCCAGTGGTGTTTCCAGACCTTCCCGTGGGCATCTTTAAGAGCGGGGCTTAACTCGCTATCGTGATCGGCAAGGGAGCGAGCCACGCGAAAGCGATGGACGATATTTAGGGGTGGTCGTCAAACATTTATGCCACCCGGAAACTCGCCGTAAAAGCTGCACGTATCTACTGTTAGGAAATTTATGACCACCTTCGCTTCACCCACGGGTCCGCTCAAAGGCTATCGAATTCTCGACCTAACCACGGTCCTTTTTGGTCCCTATGCAAGCCAGACCCTCGGCGACTGGGGCGCAGATGTCATCAAGATTGAGCGCCTCGAGGGAGACACCTGGCGTTCCTCCGGCCAGTTTCGAAACCGCGGGATGAGTGGCCAGTTCATGGCGGTCAACCGCAACAAGCGAAGTATCGCCCTCGACCTCAAACACCCGGAGGGTAAGGCTGTGCTGCAGCGCCTGGTCCGCACCGCCGATGTGTTGGTCAGCAACATTCGGCCGGCGGGACTCGCGAGGCTCGGCTTTTCTTACGAAGACTGTCGGGCTCTGAAGCCTGATCTGATCTACGCGTCGGCCACAGGCTTCGGTCAGGATGGGCCTTGGCGGGCGCGTCCCGCATTCGATGAGATCATTCAGGCGGCATCGGGTTTCGCATCCGCGCTGGGTACGGAAGAGGAACCAGCGTTCGTGCCAAGCCTGGTTGCGGATAAACTCTGCGCCATGGCATTGAGCTCAGCGGTTTCCGCCGCGCTGCTGTACCGCGAACGAACCGGCGAAGGCCAGCAGGTCGAAGTGCCGATGCTGGAAACACTCGCTGCGTTCAACAGCATCGAGATGCTAGGCGGACATGCGTTCTCACCACCGATCGGCCCGGCCCGTTACAAGCGCGTCCAGGAACGCCGTCCGGTACGCACCAAGGATGGCTGGATGACAATGCTTCCATATTCAAGCGATAACTGGTGCGCGTTCTTCGAAGCGGTCGGACATCCCGAGTGCATCGAAGAATTCGCGGTACGCGATCGGGTCGAGCGGGGCCGCAATATCGACCGCATTTACGACAAGATGAGTGAGATCGCGTTACAACGGACTACCGCTGAGTGGGAAGCTATGCTGCTCGACATCGATGTGCCGCATACGGCATTCGCGGTACTCGAAGAAGTGACGAAGCAGCCGCATTTGAGCGCGGTGGCGTTGTTCGAAGAACTGGATCATCCGACGGAGGGCAAGGTCGTGCAGGCACGCCCGCCGACGCGCTTCTCGGCGTCACCGGCGGGAATTAATCGCCTGCCGCCTCGGTTGGGGGAACACACCGGCGAGGTTCTGCGAGAAGTGGGTTTTAGCGATGTTGAAATCGATGCCCTGCTAGAGGCGAATGCAATTGGCATCGCTGACGAGGTATAGCAGCGCTTACGAGGTATAGCAGCGCTTACGATATTGCAGACATGGCTCTGCAAATTCCGGATCGTCCCCGCGTGTCAATGAATGGACGACGCATCGTGCATTCGACCACGGCGCGAAGTATCTCCTGTGCCCGCCCTACACATTCCGCGTGCGCGGGAGAATCAGGACCTGACGTGGGGAGGCGGTATCAAAGGATTTTTACGGGGAGCACGTCTTCGAGCTACGTCGCATTGACGAAAGCAAGATGCGCTTAATTCATAATGAAGATTTTGAAGGTCATTTTATTGGATCCGCGGACTTTCCTCCGGATGTATTGACGCGCGGATACATCATAATGAATGAGGCATTGAAGGCGTACGTCGAAGGAAAGTGATTACTGACACGGTAATCGATGATGCCCATCGACTTCCGTTTTTGGCTGAGTCTGTTGAAAAAGGCGGCTGTGACGCTCGCGAAAATCGACTTCTGCTATCCCCTCGACATCCGACATGCGCGCGAAGATGTCGGCTTACATAGTGCTCGCAAGAAGCAGTATGCGTTGCATCGCCAAGCAGTGGCCGCCTAACATTAGACAAAGAAGCCAAACGCTCTCTTCTTTTACATAACAAGCTGGTCAAAATGCGCCGACAACGTACCTGTCGGCATCTCGAATACAAATCAGGATCCCCAAACATGAGCAGTCGAACATCGGAGCAAGTGCGTACAGGCCTCAGCCATCCGGTCATCGACGGGGACGGGCACACCATCGAATTCATGCCCCTGTTGCATGACTTTTTAAAGGAAGTCGGCGGTAGTGAAATCTACGACAGATATGTGCGTTCACGCCCGCAACCCATGCTGGGGCGGGGCACCCGTGACCGTTGGTATCAGATGACGCCGCAAGCGCGCCAGCATGAGCGGGTGCTGCGCCCTTCTTTCTGGGTGGGTACCGGTAACACCTATGATCGCGCAACGGCGATGCTGCCAGAACTGCGCCGGGCGCGGATGGATGAGCTGGGGCTCGATTTCTCCATTCTGTATCCGACCGGTGGACTCGAGTTCCCAGGGGAACAGGATGAGGAGATTCGCCGCGCGTTCTGCCGCGCCATCAACATCATGAATACGGAATTGTACGGTCCGCACAGCGACCGCATGACACACGCGGCAGTGATCCCGATGCAGACGCCGGAAGAGGCCATTGCCGAGCTTGATCATGCTGTGGGCACCTTGGGGATGAAGGCGATCTATATTCCCGCCCAGGTGCGCCGTCCGGTGTTCGTGATCGGGCACTACCGCAGCGGCACCACGCACCTGTGGAACCTGTTGACGACCGATCCGCGCTTCGCATTTCCGTCGATCCTGCAGGCGACCTTCCCGCACTCGTTCCTGACCTTCGAGCCAA
>JAJFJC010000213.1 GCA_021774385.1 Alphaproteobacteria bacterium | reverse complement strand
GGCCGCCCTGTAATCGCAAATTTATGTATGCACATAAAAGACTAGGAGCTAAAGACCAACGAACCGAATCAATTATCATCTCCCTAGCATTCGCGGGTGTATCAGCGGATGCGCTTTGGCTTGCGAGAACTTCTAATAATTGAGGAATTACAATATAATAAGTTAAACTCGATATTACAAAACCAAAGAGAAAGTAAAGGCAGAAACTACCCAAAGGATCCTCCGGCTTCTGTCTATTGTTATATAGGGAAAATCGTGGCCAAACTGCTAAAATACAAATCGGCGGCACATACAAAATTAGACTAAATATTAGCCAGATTATCGCCGGATTGTAAATTTCATTGATAAAAATTTGAATGCCCGTTTTGTAAAAATCATAACTGATCCCGCTCAACATGGTTCCCATAAAAGTTGCAAAGGCTATTGCAACCATCAATTTTGCAATATTGTGCCTAAAACGAAAAAATATACGCGTTCTATCCACTATTATACCAGAATTCCCGATATCCTTCCAAAACTCCTCTTCGGTTTTGTTGGAATAAAGAAAAAAACATGAAACGACTCTGCAAATTTTCTTTAAGTAGGTATCAACCTCTTTGCTTGCCTGGTTTCTTTGTCCATCGGTAATATCGGGTGAGTTCCCTATAAATAATTTATAGGAATTTAGCGTTTTAGTGTGTTCTTCTTTTAATTTTTCCCAATCAAAAACAGGATCTTTTAAAATTTCAATTCCAGATCCTGTCGCTTTTTCCAAATAAAATCGATAATATGAACATAACGCCCACTTATACTCACAGCGTTCTTCCGAAAGGTCGAAATCACTTTCATTTACCGAAATGGAATCCTTTCTTTCGATTAAGTGTTTTATTTCTTGATCTGGTACATTTTTGTTTCGCTCAGCCATAGAGGCCAAATACTGCGCATATGTCGGTATACGAACGCGAGAATAAATAAATTCTCGAAGTAATAAAATTGGATTATACTTGTGTTTAAAATTTGTAATCGCAGCATATAATAACGCCGCCAAAATAACCGCCGCGGAAATTGGTGTACTCTCTTCTCCTAGGCTTGTTAAATACTTTTCAAAATCATCGGGTAAAAATTTGGAATCAATTTCGCTCAACTCCTTCCGGAATACTATTATTAATGAATAAAGTGACACATTAAGTAAGGAAAACAAAAAACAAGAAGCATTATATATACTGGGCCGAGAAAGATATTTCGCGGGTGTAACTTCATCATTAACCAGCATTTCCGCTTTCGCGAATACTTTAAGCGATACAATGAAAACAAAAAGTCCCGCCAGAAACAGCAACGCCCACAGAGAATAAGTTGCAAAGTTCATGATTTGAAAGTTCCCCTACTCCGCTTCCCATTTGGACTTTTCTACACGGAATATACTGCCTTCCTAACGTGTAGAGTTAAATTTAGGAATTCCCAGTTACGTGTATAATTTCTGCATTTTTAGGCAAATGCAGAGGCAAATGATACTATAGAGGCATTAATCCACACCCTGGTTGTGCGAAATTCAAAATAAACATCGCCGTAAAGTAGTATCTAACAAACGAGGAAGCAACTAAACACTAATCCGCCGCGTCAGCCGTCAACGTTTCCGCCTCCGCTTTCAACCAAATCGCCGTGTCATGGAACGCCGAGCCGCCGGCCGGTGGCACCGGGGTGCCGTCTATCAATAGATTGATGCCGATCTTGCGGTCGAAGGCGGTGTCGGGCCAGACACCCTCGGCGATGACGACGCCCTGTTTGGCGGTGTCGGAGATTTTGGCGCTCAGCAGTACGTCGCCCTTGTGATTGCCGATGCGCACCATGCCGCCATCGGTGACGCCGTAGGTCGCGGCATCTTGCGGGTGGATCATCGCCGTCGGTTCCCCTTCGCGGCGCTGCGAGCCCGGTGTCTCCGTGAAGGATGTGTTGAGGTATGTCCTTGGCGGCGGTGTGACGAGGCGCAGCGGCTTGTCGGGGCCGGCCGTGTCGGTCACGGCCCAATGGTCCGTCATCGCGGGCATGCCTTCGTGATAGGGGCCGATCCTTGACCAGTCCGGCTTGAAGTGGAACTTGCCGTCCTCGTGCGGAAAGCCGTTCAGGAAATGCGCGTCCTCGAAGCTCGGCGCGCAATCGAGCCAGCCCTTTGCGATCGCCGCGTCGAGGGTGCCCTTGCCCGAGTCCCGCAAGGTCCTGTCCAGCAATTCCCAAGCGGTCATGTCGAAACTGGGATGGTCGGCACCTAGGCGTTTGGCCAGCGCGTTCACCACTTCCACATTGCTGCGGCATTCCTCATGTTGCTCGAGCACCCTGGGGCCCATGCTGAGCGCGGTGTGACCCCAGCCCTTGTACATGTCGTCGAGTTCCAGGAACATCGCCGCTGGCAGGACGATATCGGCATAGCGTGCCGTGGCCGTCATGAAATGCTCATGCACGCAGGTAAATAAATCCTCGCGGCTGAGTCCCCGCCGCACCGCCGCCGTATCGGCCGCGACCAGAGCCGTGTTGGAATTCTGGATCAGCATCGCCGCGACCGGCGGGCCGCCCTTCAGCGCATCCGCATCGCCGCACAGAACCGCACCGATGCGGGATTGGTCGAGCATGCGGGTCACGCTGCCCGCCTTGTCCGCCGCGTGGGCCATCGTCGTATCCAGCCCCCAGATATCGAAACTGCCCCAAAACGCGCCGCCGCCACGCTGCCGCCACGCACCGGTGATCGCCGGCAGGCCGCTCGCCGCGTGCATGTTGGTCGCGCCGTTGCGGCTCCGGGTAAAACCGACGCCGAATTTGATAAAGCTCTTTTTCGTCTGCCCGTAGAGCCGGGCCAGAGACGTGATTTCCGCGACCGTCAGGCCGGTGATGTCCGAGGCCCATTGCGGTGTCTTCGTCGCCAGATGCGCGCGGACCGCATCGTCGAAATCCGTGAACTCGGCGAGATAGTTTTCGTCGGTCAGACCCTCGTCGAGCATCACCTGCATCATCGCACAAGCCAGCGCGCCATCGGTCCCGGGCCGCAACACCAGCCCGATATCCGCCGCCGCCATGGTCGAGGTCCTGTAAACATCGACGACGACAAGCTTCGCGCCGCGCGTCTTGCGGGCCTTCTGGATATGGTTCATCAGATTGACGTTGGTGTGCACCGGGTTGCCGCCCCACACGATGATCAAGTCGGCCTCCGCTGCCTCGCACGGGTCAACGCCACGCTGCTCACCAACCCCGGCCGCCCAGCCGGACATCGCCGGGGTGACGCAGATTGTTCCGATCATGCCGGAATAACCCAGGGTCCGGCTCAGCCGGTCGAGGCCATAGCGCTGCATCACGCCCAACGTCCCACCGGAATGATAGGGCCAGACCGATTCCGGCCCGTGCTTTTCCGTTGCCGCCTTGAAGGCGTCCGCGACGGTATCAAGCGCCTCGTCCCAAGTGATGCGTTCGAACTTTCCCGCGCCCTTGGCGCCGACGCGGCGCAGCGGATGGGTCAAGCGGTCCGGGTGATGCACCCGCTCGGCGTAGCGCCCGACCTTCTCGCACACAACGCCCGCCGTGAAGGGCAAATCGGATGCCCCCCGGACGCGGCCGATTTTGGTCGGCGACAGACGCTCGACTTCCAGCGCACAGGCGCTCGGGCAGTCATGCGGACAAGCCGTACGGACGATTTCAACGGTCATGATGTTTCCCCTCTGCGTCACGCGTCACGCGCGTTCGGTTATTATAAGTCTATCCAGCGCAGATTATCACGTATCGCCGGCTTCCGGCCCCCGCCATTGTGCGTAAGCCGATACAGCCAGTATCATGTCTTTCATAACAACGGGGATCCAAAGCCAAACATGCCCAACAAACAACCCAACATCCTTTTCGTCCTGACCGACCAGCAGCGCACCGACTCCATGGCGGCCTATGGCAATAACTGGATCGACGCGCGGCATATGGATGCGCTGGCGGCGCGCAGCTTCGTGTTCGAGAATTGCTACTGCACGCAACCCGTATGCACACCGTCGCGGGGTTCGCTGATGACCGGCCTCTACCCACACGCTACGGGAGTCGTGCGCAACAGGATTCCCCTGCCCGTCGACACGCCGTCGCTCGGCGAGTTGATGCCGGACGATTATTACAACGCGCATATGGGAAAATGGCATCTCGGCGACGATGTC
>JAJFJC010000212.1 GCA_021774385.1 Alphaproteobacteria bacterium | reverse complement strand
CGGGCTGGTGGGACAAGCCGCAGCACAATGTTACCGAAGCCATCATGACCCCGATCGGGTCCGATGCCACACGCGTCGCAGCATTGCTCTCGGGTCAAGTCGACATGGCTTATCCGGTACCGGTTCAGGATATCAAGCGAGTCAACGCCAACGCTGGAACTTCCGTTCTGAAAGGCCCCGAACTGCGTACGATTTTTCTTGGCTTCGACCAATCTCGCGACGAGTTGTTGGAATCCAATGTTAAGGGAAAGAACCCCTTCAAGGATAAACGAGTCCGCGCGGCCTTCTATCACGCCGTCAACATCGAGGCGATCAAGAAGAAAGTGATGCGCAACCTTTCCACACCTTCCGGCCTGATGATTTCGCCAAAACTGTTTTCCAAATCCGACGACTTCACGCGCCATGCCTATGATCCCGACAAATCGAAATCGCTCCTTGCCGATGCCGGTTATGCGAACGGCTTTCAAGTCGGCATGGATTGCCCGAACAACCGATATGTAAACGATGAACAAATTTGCATCGCGGTTGCGGGCATGCTCGCAAAAGTTGGCGTAAAGGTGAAGCTGTCGGCGCAACCGAAGGCGCTTTATTTCAAGAAAGTCCTAGGCCCCGCCTACAACACCAGCTTCTACCTGCTCGGATGGACTCCTGGGAGTTTCGATAGCTGGAATGTCCTCAACAACCTTATCAACTGTCAGGAAGAAGGTGGCCGCGGCAAGTTCAATCTTGGAAACTACTGCAACAAGACAGTCGACGGCTTAACCGATAAGGTTTTGGTGGAAACCGATGCCGGCAAACGCGATGTCATGATCGCCGAAGCCTATAAGGCATTGCATGATGATTTCGGATACATACCCCTGCACCAGCAAGGTCTCGCCTGGGGCAAAAGCGACAAGGTTTCGTTGGCGCAACGGGCCGATAATCAGTTCATGATGTTCTACGTCAACATCAAATAGAGCAATGGCGTAATCGGCCGGCTCCAGTGGGGACCGGCCGGTCCGCCATGTTTGAAATTTCTCGAAATGCTCGCCTTCACGATCAATCGGTTCGCCCAATCGCTCGTCGTCATGTTCTTTGTGGCGCTGGTTGCGTTCGCGATGTTCCGCTACGTCGGCGACCCAGTACATCAGATGGTCGGTATCGAAACGACCTTGGAGGAGCGCGAGGCCCTGCGCGTCGAGCTCGGCCTCAACGATCCGTTCTACGTCCAGTTCGGACGGTTCGTCGGCAATGCATTGCTCTTGGACTTCGGCGTTTCCTATCAGCATAAGAAACCCGTCACCGAAATGATCGTCGCGCGTATGCCGGCGACACTCGAACTCAGCATTCTCTCTGCCCTTTTCGCTTTGCTGATCGGCGTGCCGATGGGCGTCTATACGGGGCTAAACCGCGATGGCTTTCTCAGCAAATGCTTCATGACGGTGTCGCTGATCGGCATATCGCTTCCAACGTTTCTAATTGGCATTCTTCTGATATTCCTTTTTGCGGTCATTCTGGGCGTGTTGCCGTCTTTTGGACGCGGCACGGTCGTCGATATCGGCGGCTGGCGCACAGGGTTGCTCACCGTGGGTGGCCTTAAGGCATTAATAATGCCCGCGATCACGCTAGGCCTCTTTCAAATGACGCTTATCATGCGTCTTGTCCGCGCGGAAATGCTCGAAGTCTTGCGAACCGACTACATCAAATTCGCGCGCGCGCGCGGCTTGACCAATCGCGCCGTAAATTTCGGCCACGCGCTGAAGAACACCCTCGTTCCAGTTATCACCATCACCGGTCTGCAACTCGGCTCCATCATCGCCTTCGCGATTATCACCGAGACGGTGTTCCAATGGCCAGGCATGGGTCTGTTGTTTCTGCAAGCCATTCAGACCGTCGATATCCCGATCATGGCCGCCTACCTGATCATGATCGCGATGTTCTTTGTCGTCATTAACCTGATCGTCGACATTCTTTACTATGTTGTCGATCCGCGCCTGCGTATCGAACGCGGCGTGCGTGGGACCTGATCGGTGAGCGTCCTAGCCATGGATCGGTTGATCGAGGTCCGCCGCCGGTTTTTCGACAGTGATTTGTGGTACAGCTTCACCCGGTCCCGGATTACGATGCTGGCCGCTATCGTAGCGATCACCATAATCCTGGGGGCTGTCTTCGCACCCTGGATAGCCCCGTACGATCCGTTTGATCTATCGAGCATAGATCTCATGGACTCGCAAACCCCGCCGGCCTGGCTGGAAGATGGCGATTCACGCTTCCTGCTTGGCACCGACGATCAGGGACGCGACATGCTGTCCGCGATCCTGCATGGATCGCGCATCTCGATCTGGGTTGGCCTCGCATCTGTCGCCTTCTCATTGGTGTTGGGCGTCGGCCTCGGATTATTGTCAGGGTATGCCGGCGGAAAAGTTGATGCCTTCATCATGCGCATTGCCGAGATCCAACTAAGTTTTCCGGCAATTCTGATCGCGTTGCTGATTGATGGTGTGATGCGGGGCATCCTGCCCCCGGACATGCGCGAACAACTCGCCGTCCTGGTGTTAATTTTGGCAATCGGGATTTCCGGCTGGGTTCAATATGCACGAACCGTGCGCGGCTCGACGATGGTGGAAAAGAACAAGGAATATGTCCAAGCCGCGCGGCTCATCGGTATCCACCCGGCAATGATCATGCTGCGGCATATCCTCCCTAACGCCATGGGCCCCGTACTCGTCATCGCGACAATTCACCTCGCCGTTGCGATCATTACCGAGGCAACCCTGTCGTTTCTGGGTGTTGGTGTTCCGCCGACCGAACCCTCGCTCGGCACGCTAATCCGGATCGGCAATGATTTTCTCTTCTCTGGCGAGTGGTGGATCACCATTTTTCCAGGGGCGACCCTCGCTATCCTCGTGCTCTCCGTCAATCTGTTGGGCGACTGGCTGCGCGACGCTATGAACCCGAAGCTTCGATAAAATGGCTCTGCTCGAAGTTAAAAACCTACGGGTTGAATTTCCGACGCGACGTGGCGTACTCGTCGCGGTCGATGACATATCCCTGGAAATTTCGGAAGGCGAAGTGTTGGGAGTCGTTGGCGAATCCGGCGCGGGTAAGTCGATGACCGGCAGCGCCATCATCGGACTTCTGGAGCCACCGGGCCGCATCGCGGGGGGCGAAATTCGACTCGAAGGGGAACGGATTGACAACCTTCCCTATGAGCAGATGCGGCGCATTCGCGGTGCCAAGATCGGCGCGATATTTCAAGATCCTCTTACAAGCCTCAATCCGCTCTACACCATCGGCCGTCAACTTATTGAAACCATCACGACGCATACTGACTCTTCGGATTCAGACGCCCAAAAAATGGCAATCGACTTGCTGGCGGAGGTCGGTATTCCCGCCCCGGAGCGGCGGTTCGATTCCTATCCGCATGAATTCTCCGGCGGGATGCGCCAACGCGTCGTCATCGCGCTGGCGCTGTGCGTCAACCCGCGCCTGATCGTCGCCGACGAACCGACCACGGCACTCGATGTCTCCATTCAAGCGCAAATTATTGCGCTCTTGAAGCGCCTATGCCGCGATCACGGCACCGCGGTCATGTTGATCACCCACGACATGGGTGTCATCGCTGAAACCGCTGACCGGGTCGCGGTGATGTATGCCGGCCGTATTGCCGAGGTCGGCGCCGTCCGCGATGTGGTGAAAGATGCGCGCCATCCCTATACCGAGGGTCTTATGGGCTCGATCCCCCTCGTTGGTCATGACGTCAAACGGTTGACCCAGATAGAGGGCGCCATGCCTCGGTTGACCGAAATCCCGGCCGGTTGCGCGTTTAATCCCCGCTGCCCAAAGGCCTTCGATCGCTGCCGAACTGACCGACCGGAACTCCTGTCCACGGATGGCACCACGAAAGCGGCCTGCTGGCTGTACGACGAGGAATCCGTCCATGGCTGAAAACCATGATCAAGTCGGATCGACGCCGTTATTAGAGGTAAAGGGTTTGGCGCGTTATTTCGACGTTTCACGCCCCTGGTTGGCACGGATGATCGAGCGGCTGCCGCGCCAGACCCTGAAAGCGGTGGATGGTGTTGATTTCAAGATAGCAAAAGGCGAAACCTTCAGTTTGGTCGGCGAATCCGGTTGCGGAAAATCAACGGTCGCGCGGTTGGTCGTCAGCCTCTATGCGGCGACGAAGGGAACAATCCTTTTCGATGGCGTCGATCTTTCAAAACTACACACAAGAGCCGAGATCGCGCCATTGCGACGGCGCATGCAAATGATTTTTCAAGACCCCTACGCCAGCCTGAACCCCCGTTGGCGCGTCGCCGATATCGTCGCGGAACCATTACGCGCCTTCGGGCTTGAAGCCAATGATGCCGCGCGTCGTGCCCACGTCGATGAACTGTTACGCCAAGTTGGGCTGTCGCCGGCCGACGCCGATAAGTATCCGCACGAATTTTCCGGCGGCCAGCGTCAGCGTATCTCAATCGCCCGCGCCTTATCCTCGAACCCGGAGTTCCTCGTCTGTGATGAACCGACATCGGCCTTGGACGTTTCGGTTCAATCACAAATCCTAAATTTGATG
>JAJFJC010000211.1 GCA_021774385.1 Alphaproteobacteria bacterium | reverse complement strand
CGGCCACCGGACTTCATGTTGATCATGGACTGCCCAATCATGGCGCAGCCACCCATGCCACCGAAGAAACCGGTAACCGTGTTGGAGACCCCCTGGGCGATGCATTCCTTGGAGGCACCGCCGGTCTCGTGGGTGATTTCGCTCACGAGGTTCAGGGTCAGCAGGCTCTCGATCAGGCCAATGGCGGCGAGGATCAGGGCATAGGGGAGGATAATTTGCAGTGTCTCGAAGGTCAGGGGCACAACGGGCAGGTGGAAATCGGGCAGACCACCCTGGATTGAAGCAAGATCGCCGACTCGCGGCACGTCGATCCCGAAGGCGATGACAAGCCCGGCGACGACACCGATGCCGACAAGCGGCGCGGGCACGACACTCGTAATCTTCGGCATGATCCAAATAATCGCCATCGTTAGCGCGACAAGACCAAGCATGAGAAGGAGCGGCCAACCGTTCATCCATTCGCGGATACCGTCCGGCGCTTCAATCTGGAATTGGGTGAGCTGAGCCAGAAAGATGACGATCGCAAGCCCATTGACGAAACCCAACATGACGGGATGCGGGACCAGCCGGATGAATTTTCCCAAATGAAAGATGCCGGCCAGGATCTGCAATATCCCCATGAGTACGACGGTCGCGAATAGATACTCAACGCCATGCTGGGCAACAAGCGCGACCATGACGACCGCAAGCGCGCCTGTCGCGCCGGAGATCATGCCGGGCCGCCCGCCGAATATAGCGGTGATCAACCCGACCATGAATGCGGCGTAGAGGCCAACCAATGGATGGACCCCGGCGACAATCGCAAAAGCCACGGCCTCCGGGACCAAGGCGAGCGCTACGGTGAGGCCGGAGAGTATTTCGGTCTTGATGCGTCCAACGGAAAAGGGGCCGGCACTGTCTCCGCCACCCAAATTATCCGTGAACACTTCCAGCGTTGCCTTAATCACGTCAAACAAATCCAGTTTGGGAAGAAATGAGGGTACGCTGTTTGGACGCCGCGCCCACCAAAGGCAAGAACTTATCCATCCACATAATAACGCCTCAGGCGCTATTGCCGCTTCGAACCCGCTCGCGGTGGAAGGTATAGAGGCCGCCGGCAACGATGATCAACGCGCCGATAATCGTCGGAATGTCGGGTAGGTCGCCGTAGAAAATATAGCCAAAGAGTACTGCCCAGACGATCATCGTGTAATTGAGCGGCTGCAGAACGCTAGCAGGGGCGAGCGCCAGCGCCTTGATCAGCAAAGTGTGACCGAAGAGGCCTATGACGGCAATTGTCAGCAGGAGCATCAGGCCGGTGGCGTCTGGCGTTTTCCAGAAGAACGGCCCGACGAGCGTCATCGCAATCAGCCCAACAAGACCGGTGTACAACACAGTAGTGTCCGAATGATCATGGCGCGCGACGATCCGGGTGAGGATCTGATAGAGTGCGTACAGCACGATACCGCCCAGCGGCAGCAGCAATAACGGCTCGAAATGAGCGAAGCCCGGCCGGATGATGATCAGGAGACCGATCATGCCGACGCCAATTGCGCTCCACCGGCGGATACCGACGATTTCCTTCAAGATCGGCACGGAGAGTGCCGTGGTAACCAGAGGGCCAGCGCCGGCGATCGCTTGAATGTCGGCCAGTGGCAGATGCCGGAAGGCGACAATAAACATCAGGATTTCGACGGTCAGCAACAAGCCCCGGGCGAGCTGCAGCCAGGGGGCATTGGAATACAGTGCGCGCTTGCCGCGCCGGCGCAGCGTTACGCCTAAGCCATACAGAGAGAATACCATATAGCGGATCCAGAGGATTTGCGGCGCGGGATAGAGTGTGGCGACATGCTTGGTCAGCGCATCCATCACCGCGAAAGCGGTCGTGGTGGCAAGCATGATCGTGACGCCCAACCGCGTCCCTTCGGCGTCGTCCCGCGCACCAATACCGGTGTTCGACATAGGCTTTATCGTTACTTCTTATTCGGGCAGGGGGATCGCGCGGCGGGGGACGGCGAACAGCCGTTTGACCATCGGCACGAAGGTTTCGAGCGGTGCATTTTCTATATTCGGATTGATCGACGGCACGTCGTAGCGCGCGACCCAATTGGCGGCATATTCGAAATGCGGATGACCGCGCCAGCGTTCGCGGACATTGGGATCGACATCGGGATGCGCCGCGCAATGAACCGCTTGAAAATACATGTGCCGCTCCAGCATCCAGACATTGCGGCCGGAAATGTAGGGTTTCATAAAGGCGGCGGCGAATTCGCCATGGTTTTCGTTATTTGTCACGAAGCCGAGATCGTGAAAAAGGGCGACGACGGTATCTTCTTCTTCCGCGCTGTCCTGCAGTGCCAGTGTTGCGGCCTGCAGACAATGTTCAAAATTGTTGATCTGATAGCCGAAGGTCGGCGCGTTGGCCTGTGCGGCAAGCATTTCGAGCGCTTGTTTGGCCCGTTCGGCTGCTCCATAGGGTTTTCGCTGTTGGTCTAACAGGACCCAGTCGGCGGTTGAAAAATCGTCGAGACTTACCGGCGCGGCATAGGACCAGGATTTATCCAACAAGGGGCTTTTCTCGCCCATTCCGCGCGGCTTAACCGGCATTATCGTCTCGATAGGCGAATGATTTCTGATAGATGCCGTGGATATATTCGGCGCAACCGATCGGCTGATGGCGGACGGTGCCACCGGGTTCGGGAATAGGATCGATGACCGTGTCCCAATCCGGATCGACGAAGACGGGGATCGAGAAACGTTCCCGGCCCGAGGCGTTGACGACCCGGTGGGGGTTGGACATGAAGCGGTCATTGCTCCAGCGATGCAGCAAATCGCCGACATTGACGACGAAGGTTCCGGGCACCGGGTGCGCGGTCAGCCAATCACCGTTTCGGTGCTTAACCTGCAAGCCGCCGACTGTGTCCTGATGTAAAATGGTGATGCAGCCGTAATCGGTATGCGGGGAGACGCCGAATTGATTTTCCCCCATCTCGGCGGGTTGCGGCGGATAGTAGACGATTGCCGCGCGGGTCAAGGGCTTGTCGAAATGCTGAACAAAATGATCGTGCGGAAGATCCAGCCCGGCCGCGAAGGCGCGCAATAAGCGAATGCCGAGGCCGTTTACGGTCTGAATATAGTCATCCAGCGTTGTTTTCAGTTCCGGCAGGAATGCCGGCCAGCGGTTTGGTGCCAGGATACGGTTGCTGTGTTCGATATCGGCATCGCCCGCGGCGACATTCCATCCCCAGATGAAGCTTTCCTTGTAGTCCGGATTTTGCGCACCCGACATCGTGGCCTCTCCGATCGGCAGGAACCCGCGGTGATAATCGGTGACGCGGACCGTTTCCTTCTGATCTCGCGGCGCATGAAAAAATTGCGCGCCGGTTTCGAGGACGGCGTCGATCAAGCTTTGCGGAACTTGATGGTTTTCGACGTAAAAAAATCCGATCCGTTGCACCGAGTCCAGAAGTTGCCGCCCCACGGCGCGCTCCCCGTCATCGCCATCGAACAGCGGCGCTAAATCGATGATCGGGATCGCCTCAACGGCGATTTCCTTAGCCTTGGCATATGCCATGAAATAATCCTTGGTATTAGGCGTCGTCTTTATAGTAGCCGATAACATCGCCTTCGGTCGTAACGCCCAAACCGTTTAGCAGGCGGTTCGAGTAATTGAAATACGCACAGACCTGATTGACCTCGAGTATTTCACCGTCGTCGCATCCTGATTGCCGCAGGACATCGATATCCGATTTCACCATCTTTCCAACGTCAGCGGTGAGTTTTGCCGCATAGCGCAACAGGGCCAATTCCTTGCCGCTGAAAATGGATTCCGGCGTGCCGGCCTTGAGTGCTTCAAAAATGGCATCGGAACGCGGTTCATCGGCGATCAGCCGGCGCGCATTCATGAAGTGATGCGTGAGGCTGTATTCGCAATTGTTGACGATGCTTGTGTAGGAAGCGATGACCTCCAGAAACCAAAAGGGCAGCACATTCTCGGGGTTGTGCAGGACGCTTTTGTACAGGACGACATGCCCTTCCATCGTATGGGGCCGCAGAGAATGCGCGCGCATGACATTGTCGACCGTCCCGCTTGGTGTTTGAACCATGTCGTAAACGCGTTTCAACTCTCCCTCGGCCTCTTCCAGAGGGATCATTTCTATCCAAGCCGACATGTCGTGTACTCCTAAACCGCTATGCAGCGAAAATTTTATTTTGCCTTATTTGGCTTGCGCCATACCGCGGGCGACGGCGGCAAGGGCGGCGGCGCGTGATGCGGGGTCCTTAATCTTACGCGCCGCGCGGATCGCGAGTTGTGGTTTTCCGTTTCTTGCCGCGGCTTCCGCTACGTTCTTCAGAGCACGATTGCGGGGTGTCTGGCTGGCACGCTGGCCATCCGGCGTTTCGATTTCCGGAATTCGGGCGGCGGAATTGAAACTCTCAAGGATATCGTCGGCCGCGATCAAGGCTTCGACGATCCGGGCCGCGGAGCGGGGATAATCCGGGTCCTGTTGGAAGCTGAAGGTAATCCGACGTGCGGCTTTAATCACCTTGAATGCGCGTTCTGGGTCATCGCTGCGGGCGTAGGCGCGCGCCAAGAGCGTAAGCAGCCTTACACGGTTCAGTGCGCCCGGCAGGGTCGTGATAAGATTGTCCGCTCGCTGGAAGAGCGCTTCCGAGGTGCTCGGGTCGCCGACCTGGATTTGCGTGTCGAGGACTTTTTCCAGCGCGGTTTCGACACGGGAGGGGACCGGTTTCGCGTCTAATTTTTCCAAGGCTTTCGCCAAGAGCGCGCTGGCCTCGACGTTCTCGCCCTTGCCGCCACGCCAAAGCGCCACGTCGGCCAATAGTTGCGCGCGCAGCCCGAGATAAGGGATGTAATTGGTCAAGGTAAGCGCTTCCTTGTACCGGCGTTTCGAAATTAGAATTTTACCCATTTCGAACAAGGCATTGGCTTGCGACTCTCGCGCGCTGATTAAGCCCGCTGTTTTGAAGGCATCCGCGAGACGTCCAACACGGCTTTGTTCGATGACAAGGTGAGTCAGGAGCTGATGGCGCAAATCTTCGTTATCAATATTTTCGGTCGACTCAACGGCCAACGTGAATAACGTAACGGCGGCATCCATATTGCCTTTTTCAGCAATCGCTCTCGCAACGGAACCTAACGCACGGACGCGACGTTCGGGGTCCTTGATCGAGCGTACCAGCAACATCGCCCGGCTTTGATCGCCGGCCTGAGTTTCAGCCGCCGCAAGTTCCGCGAGTGCTTCATCGCGTCCAGAAAATTTTCGGTTTTCGATCAGCCGCCGTGCATGTGCCAATGTCGTCGCGGCATTCTTATGATCGCCGACGCGGGTCTGTGCTTCTCCGATATATAGCAGCAGCCGTGCCGCCTCGGAATCATTGCCCTTGATCGCCCTGGTCTGTTTGTAGGCTTCCGCCAGCGAAAGGCGCGCGCTCTTACTGGATTTAAGGTTGCGGACTGGTTTGCCGTTTTCGTCTTCGGTGCCGGCCAGACCGGTATCGAGCAAGGATTGAATACGGATCATCCGGTCGGGTATTCGCTTGGCGGTCGCGATGGCTCCTTTTGTATCGCCCAATAGGGCATTGGCTTTCGCTATTTCCTGTAGCAATGACATTGATTCCGCGCTTTTAGTATTGCTACCCAAAGCCGCTTTCGCGTCCGCGAACGCTTTTAAGGCCTTCTTGGTTCGATTTTTTTTGACGTTGTAATGGCCCAGCGCAAGCAAAGCCTTGGCACGCCAGAAATGATGGGTAATGCGGTCGAGTTCCTCTAGGGCGTCCTTTAGCTTTCCGCGCGCCAGTTCGGCCTCGACGAGGCCAGCCAACGCTTCGCCCTGTTCCTCCGGAGTCTCCAGGGATAGAGCCGCCAGCCGAACGAGAATAAACGGGTCCCGTTGCGCTTCGCGTGAAATTACATCCAATTGCGCCCATGCGGGCGCGCCCGCACAAAGCAGTGCGAGGGCTATCGCGGCGCTACGCAGCGCTGAACACGCGTTTGAAGATCGTATCGACATGTTTGGTGTGGTACTCGAGGTCGAAGAGATCGTCCAGTACATCCGCCTCCAAATAGCCGGCGATTACTGTGTCGGCTTTTAGTAGATCTGCGAAGTTCTTACCGTGCTGCCATGAATCCATCGCGTTTTGTTGCACGGCTTGATAGGCATCCTCGCGGCTCATCCCGGCCTGGGTAAGCGCCAAAAGAACGCGTTGGGAATTGTGCAGCCCCCCAAGCTGATCTAGGTTGCGCTGCATTTGATCGGGATAGACGACAAGCTTCTCGATCAGGCCAGTAGCGCGTCCCAAAGCGAAGTCCAGTGTTACAGTCGCGTCCGGGCCGATCATTCTCTCAACGGACGAATGCGATATATCCCGTTCGTGCCACAACGCGACATTTTCAAGCGCTGGCGTGACCGCGCTTCGGACCACGCGCGCCAGACCGGTTAAGTTTTCGGTCAGGACCGGATTGCGCTTGTGGGGCATCGCGGAGGAGCCCTTTTGTCCCGGCGAGAAAAATTCTTCCGCTTCGCGTAGTTCAGTCCGTTGCAGATGACGGATTTCAACCGCCAAATTCTCCAGCGACGAGGCGATGACGCCCAGTACCGCGAAGAACATGGCGTGACGGTCACGTGGGATGACCTGTGTGGAAAGCGGTTCCACGGTCAGGCCCATTTTCGCGGCAACATGCGCTTCGACGGAGGGATCGATATTGGCGAATGTCCCGACGGCGCCCGATATAGCGCAAGTCGAGATTTCCGCGCGCGCCGAAATCAATCTTTGCCTTGCGCGTTGAAAGGCCGCGTGATGCCCGGCGAGTTTCAACCCAAACGTCGTTGGCTCGGCGTGTATGGCATGGCTGCGGCCGATGCAGACAGTGAATTTATGTTCCTCCGCGCGTGTTTTGAGCGCATTGAGCAGGGCGTCGAGATCGGCGATTAGCAGGTCCGCTGCCCGGGTCATTTGCACGGCAAGACAAGTGTCGAGCACGTCGGAGGATGTCATGCCCTGGTGCAGGAATCGCGCTTCCTCGCCGACATGTTCCGCGACATTGGTCAGGAAGGCGATTACATCATGCTTGGTTTCGCGTTCGATCTCGTCAATTCGATCGATTTCAAACTTCCCGCGTTCCCAAATCGCTTTCGCCGCACCTTCCGGTACGACACCAAGCGGGACCATGGCGTCGCATGCGTGGGCTTCGATCTCCAGCCAGATTTGAAACCGCGTTTCCGGGTCCCAGATCGCCTTCATTTCGGGGCGGCTGTAGCGTGGGATCATGCGAATTTATCTCCGATACCAAGGATTGCGTTTATGGCCCGCTAGGGTTGCTCGGCAGTGCGTTAGCGTATTATAGCATGACCGGAACATACCCTTGAAAGGCGCGGCTATGGCTACACTGACCAACGAAGAACTGCAACAAGCGCGTATCGATCTCGCGGCCTCGTTCCGCTGGGCGGTGCGCCATGATTTCAATGTCGGAATTTGTAATCATTTCAGCCTCGCCGTCGGCGACGATCAATTCCTAATCAACGCGCACGGCTATCATTGGTCGGAAATCACCGCGTCCAGCATCATGCTGGCGGATTATGACGGCACCATCATCGAGGGCGACCGCGATGTCGAACCAACGGCGTTCTACATTCACAGCCGTATCCATAAGGCCTGTCCGCATGCGGTGTGCGTCATGCATACGCATATGCCTTATGCGACCGCCTTAACGATGGTCGAGGGCGGTCGCTTGGAACCGGTAGAGCAGGGAGCGCTGCGCTTTCAGGACGATATTGTTTATGACAATGACTACAGTGGGCTTGCTTTGGATACCGAAGAAGGGGACAGGGTCGCCGCATCCCTTGGCAATAAAAGCATTGTGTTCATGGGCGCACACGGCGTTACCGTTACGGGTACAACAATCGCCCGGACCTACGATGCACTCTATTACTTGGAACGCGCCTGTCAGGCGCAAGTCATCGCCCGTTCCACCGGATTACCGTTGCGTAGACTTCCCGATGACGTGATCGAACGAACTAAACTGCAGTTTGCACAATCCAATACCGATAGCGCACCGCTGCATTTTGAAGCGTTAAAGCGCGTGTTGGACAAGGACGAGCCGGAATATAAATATTAGGGATTAACGTTAGAGCCTTGGTTGCCGCAAATCCGCTAACCGACGCATCCCCGCGGGTAAAGCATTGAAATTCGCGCGATGCTATTCTTCTGTTAAATCTAGGCGTTAGGGAGGGACATTATGAAAACGATCCGGGAAGTGGTCATCGCCGTTAAGAATTTGGAAGAGGCGGTCGAGGCCTATGAGGCGATGGGGTTCGTATTAGAGCGCCGCGCAGTGAGC
>JAJFJC010000022.1 GCA_021774385.1 Alphaproteobacteria bacterium | reverse complement strand
AGCGTCGCGGCTTGCGCTTCGATAACATTACCGAGGTAGTGGAGTGCTCCTGATTGATGGAGCGCGACCGGAACACCGCTCTCGTCGAGCAACCTTACAACGGAATCCAGGAACTCGCGGCTAACCGGATTCGCGGCCGTTTGAGTGGCGGTCAGGGCATCGCTGTGGAACTGTGTGCGTTGCGCCATAAGGACGACGAGAGAATTAATGCCGATCGAGCCACCGAGTTGCCGCATGAAATTTAGCGTGCCGGATCCACGGTTGAGTTGATCCGACCGTAAGCTTTTCATGGCGCTCGAAACCAAGGGCGGCATGATGAGTCCCATGCCAAAGCGACCGATCATGGTGAAAATCGCGACGGTCCAAAAAGCGGTGTTGGTGTCGGTTGTCGTCATCAACGCGGCGCCCAATGCGAAACAGAGCAATCCTGTCATGATTGGATAGTGCGCCGGAACGCGGTCGGAAAACCGGCCCGATACGGGAAACAGAGCCATGAGGACGAGTCCTGCTGGAATCAGTACGAGGCCTGCCTCGGTTGCGGAATAGCCGCCCACGGTTTGCACGAAAACGGGTATTGCGTAGCTAGACGCCATATTGCCAAATCCGAAAACGGTGGCGACTAAAACGGCGGCGGTGAAGCCGGGATTGGCGAACAAACTCATATCGAGTAGGGGTGATTTTGATCGCAATTGCAAGACAACGAACAAGGCAAAACAGAAAGCTGCGATCGTTGCGCGGGTCAGAATATAATTTGATGTCCAGCCAAAGCGTTGCCCATCCGCCATTGCCGATAGCAACATTACCAGTGCGATGCTCAATACGATGATGCCCGACCAATCGAATGGCGGTAGGCGACGACGCTCAATTGGCCCTGGCATGAGAAGCGCGCCAAGGATGAAAGCGGCGGCGCTGAAGGGTAGCGGGATGTAGAAAATGTAGCGCCACGAAAAGGTGTCGATCGCGAGCCCTCCGATAAAGGGCCCAATACCGGGCGCAAGCATGATCGACATGCCGTACAAACCCATGGCCAACCCGCGCCGATTTTCCGGAAAGACCTGAAACAAAACCACCATGACGAGCGGCTGGCTTACACCGGCGGAGAATCCCTGCAGTATGCGTCCCAAAATGATGAAGTCATAAGACGGGCTTGTTGCCGCGATCGCGGTGCCTAGAAAAAACACGACGATGACGAGAAGGAAGGTAAGTCGTTGTCCGAAGGCTTCGACCAGCCAGTTATTCAGCAATTGGCTCAACGTCATGGTCGCAATAAAGGCGGTCGCCATCCATTGCGCCAGATCCTGGCCAATGCCATAGGCGCCCATCACGCTGGGAACCGCGACATTGACGATCGTAACCGATAGGACCATCGACATAACGCCCAACATGCCGGCGAATGCGACATAATATCGATAGTTCGGGCCGAATTGAGCGAAACGGTCTTCTATCGTAGGGGCCGAGGTCACGGCTACACGACCGCTTTCACGATCACCGAAGTGTATTCCTCTTTTTCACTGGCGTCGCCATGGGACGGTTGAGCGAAACTGATTGTCTTAATCGCTGAAATGTTTCCTTATCAACGATCGCGAATATCGATATTGATCTCAACCATCATGCCAGGTCGAAGTTTACGTTCTTTTTGATCGATCGCGATTCGGACCGGGAGCCGCTGTGTGATTTTGGTGAAGTTGCCGCTTGGATTGGGGCTTGGCAGAAGGGCGAATTCGGCCGTTGTCGAATTGCCAATCGCAATGACATGGCCAACGAAGCCGCTTTCCTCCGTGCTACCATTGTCGTGAGACTCTATACCGACGACGTTTAAAATTCGATCGACGGAGCCTTCACCAGGATAGGCGTCGACCGAGACGTCCACCTCTTGACCAATACGTAGTTTGCGAACTTCAGTCTCCTTGACGTTTGCTTCGATCCAGACGGTGTCCGGGTCGTGTACCAAGGCGAGACGTTGTCCCGGCGTCACATATTCGCCGATTTCGACAAAGGTTTTATCGACCACGCCATTAACGGGGCCACGAATGCTGCGGTCCGCTAAATCCAGCTTTTGCTGCTGCAATTGCGCTCTCAACCAGCCTTCCTCGTATTTTAGTTTGGCAATTTCGCTATCCAAGACGTTGAGCCGTGCGCGATCCGCTTCCGCCTCCAGCAACTTATCCCGGGCGGCCTGTACCTCGGCGACGGCCATTCGATGTTCGCCGGAAAGTTGCTGTTCGCGGGCTTGTGCTTCATCATATTGTTTTCGCGAAATGATTTTCTTCCCGAAAAGCGACTTCGTGCGACTAAATTCCGTACGCGCGAGTTGCAATTGAGGCTTTAGCGAGGAGACTTCCGCTTGGGCTGTTCCCAGAACCGATTTTTGTGTCCGGTATCGGCTTTTTGTTTGGACATCGACCAAGCCTTTTTCGGCGATTAATCGTTGCCGCTCCGCCTCGACGCCTTGAATCCGCGCGACGAGTTGCTGGGCGAGAAGTTCGGATTCTCGTGAGTCGATTTGGACGATGACCTGACCCTTGCTGATGTCGTCGCCTTCGCTAATCTTCATTTGGGTCACCCAACCGGCCACGCGGCTGCTGACCGTGATGAGGCTGCTGGCGATGCGCGCATCGTACTCGTAGACGTGAGTGAATCGGCTGCGGACTTCCTGAAAGCCCCAGTAACCGCCTACTCCCAAGACCAAGAGAAGTATGAGGTAGCGGACCCAACCACGATTCCGGCGTGGCGGTGGTGGCGATTCCGCGGTCTTGTTTCCTGCACTCTTTTGCTCCGATTTGGCATCGTCGGTGTCGGACACTCGTGCTTCCTCCTACAAATACTCAGCGCTTTAGGGTCGCCGCCCGAATTAGGCCCCGGGTTAGACCAAAATACCTCGCGCCTGTCGTGAGTTCAGCCAAACGTCAAATTCAGGGCACGACCGAATCGCGGCCGCGTGTTGCGTCCCGTTGCAGAAATCCAGAGTATTTGACGTGCAACCGCCTCGTAAAACTCGGTACACATTGCCTCGAAATCGACAGGCAGCGGCAAAGCGCTATAAATCTCAATGTTCTGAATCATACACATCTGCGCACTCGGATCAATATGGTGGC
>JAJFJC010000210.1 GCA_021774385.1 Alphaproteobacteria bacterium | reverse complement strand
CCCGACATTGCGTGATGGAACGCCTTGCTGACCATCTCGGGAATACGGTCGGCCGTTTCGATCTGACCGACCCATTTGCACAAGGCGCCGTAGAACTGACGATAGTCGACTTCCTGAAACGCCTCGCGGTATTCCTGATCGCGCGCGACCTGCCCGATCAAGATCACCATCGGCGTCGAATCCTGCATCGCGGTGTGGACGCCGACCGATCCGTTGCACGCACCGGGCGCCCGGGTCACCATGGCGATCCCCGGTTGCCCGGTCAGCTTGCCATAGGCTTCCGCCATATTCGTGGCACCGCCTTCCTGACGGCAGCTGATGACCTTGATCTCATTCGACGCATCGTGCAGCGCGTCTATCAGCGCCAAATAGCTCTCACCCGGCACGCAAAACGCCGTATCGACGCCGTGAATTTTCAACTGGTCAGCCAGTACCTGACCGCCGGTCCGCAAGCTGGCGTCGTTACCCATGATCGTATCCCTCTCTTGAAAACGCTGCGGTGAATTCGCGCCGAGACCTTTATCACGCATCGCCGAAATTTGCGAAAGGCATAGCGAATTGACAACGAATGCAAGGCGGCCTATTCCGCTTGCCATGACCGCGCTTGATCCCAGGATCAATCCTTACCGTGCCGATCTCGCTGCGGCGCGACTGCGTGGCCAAGTCTCGGCGGCGCGCTTCGTTTCCGGAACTCAGAAAGCGGTTTTGAAGGGCAGCACGCCACTGCGCCGCACGCCCGAGATAAATGCCGCGCTCGATACCGAACTTCTATTTGGCGAATTGGTTACCGTTTACGAAGAACGGGCGGGCTGGGCATGGCTGCAGTCCGAAACCGACGACTATGTCGGGTACACGGAATCGGTGGCGCTTGGTGACCCGCCCGGCCCGGCAACGCACAGCCTGGCGGTGTTGCGCAGCTATGTCTTTCCCGAACCCGATTTAAAAATACCACCCCTGGATCTATTGAGCATGGGAGCATCGGTTGTCGTCGTTGGGGAAGATGGCGCGTACAGCCAAATGGCAAGTGGCGGCTGGGTCTACTCACGACATCTGGCAAAACTTGATGACGTCGAGGCAGACCATGTCGAAATCGCCCTCCGGTTTATGGGAACACCATATCTTTGGGGCGGCAAGACGAGTATTGGGCTCGACTGTTCCGGCCTCATACAGGTGGCATTGGCGCGATGCGGCCAGGCCGTCCCGCGCGATACCGACATGCAAGAAGCAGCGATTGGCGCCGCAATAACCTATACTGGTGACAACGCCGAATTGCAGCGAGGCGATCTTGTTTTTTGGCCGGGTCATGCCGGCATATGGATCGACGCGAACCGGTTCGTTCACGCCAATGCGACGGATATGATGGTCGCGGTGGCACCACTATCCCATGTCGCGGCATATATCGAAGACGCGACAGGCGACCGAATAAGCTCGGTCCGTCGTCCTTCAGCATCATAGCATCGAGTTAAATCGCGATAGGTTGAAATCGCTTTTGTCGTTCGCATTCAGTCGACAATCGCGCCGCCGTTCCAACGCCTGTGCAGCAAAATCGCGCACAAGCCACCGGCAATAGACAAAGCTGTCATCGCATGAAAGGCGCCGCCGCCATATTCATCGTATAAGGGGCCAAGAAGCGGGGCGATAACCGCGCCCGCAACGCTCAAGGCGACCGATCCGTGCAGGCTTTGTGCGGTCGCGGACAACCGCGCCGGAACGGCCCGCGCGATAAACGCCATCGCGGCAAGGTGCGCCCCACCAAACGTCAGCGCGTGCAAAGTCTGAATAACGAAAAGCACCGGCAGCGCCGTACTGTCGGCCATGACCGTCCACCGCACAATGCCCGCCAGAGCCGCCAAGGCGAAAAGGCGGCCGATACCAAGCCGCTCGACGAAACGCGCGCCGACGGCAAAAAGTAGAACTTCGGCAACAACGCCTATCGCCCACAACAAGCCAATCGTGCTGTCGCTTACGCCGGCCGCCCGCCAATGCAACGTACCGAAGATATAGACGACCAGATGGCTGGTTTGCAGCAATGCGCTACAAAGCATGAAAAGGACAAACAACGGATTGGCGAACAGGCGCCACACACCGGACATCTGGATTGGCGAGGGTTCGACACGCGTATCCGGTAGAACGAGGCAGACTACGAATAGTGCCGCGAAGCTAACCAGCAGAACCCAAAAGATCGCGGATTCCGGCAAGACCTCGAGCATCCTGCCGCCTGCTACCGTAGCCAAAATAAAACTTAACGACCCCCAGAGGCGCACCCGCCCGTACTGGATATTGCGTGTTTGCGTATTGGTAATGGCGAGGCTATCGCCAAGCGGCATGACCGTGCCCCACGCCGCCCCGACAGTTGCCGCGACGACGGCGTATTGCCAGACAGAATCGCAATAGAGATACAGAATGAAAATCAGCGTGGTCGTGCCGGCCAGCAAGAGCAGCGGTCTGCGCCGGTCGCCCCGCCGGTCCGCCACGTAGGCAATCAACGGGCTGGAAATAACCCGCGCGAACCGGCCCACCGCAAACAGCAAACTAATTTCCACCGAGCCCAGATCGCGGCTTTCCAGCCAAACCGGCCAGAACGGCATATAGATCCCGGCATTGATGAAAAAGAAAATATAGAACAACGAAAGCCGGACCCCGACCGAGAAGTCCGACTGCGTCGCGGCATGTGGCGGAACCGAGGAAGCCATCCCAGCCCAATAGGCGGGCCCGGCGGCAGGCGCAACCAGTTTCTATGTCTAGCGATGCTGATTAACCGCGGATGTAATACAGCAAATCGAGCACCGGCGGCTCGACATCTGTTTGGCTCAGCATGTCGTGCGCCTGTCCACGATGATGCGCCTGATGATTAAAGAAATGTTGCAAAATGACAGCGAGTTCCATGGTAAACGGGTCACCACTTGTCGTCTTGTAGGTAACATCGCCGGCGATGTCGGCGTCGGAAAGTCCGTCCATATAATCAATGATATCGTCATCCATCTTCCGGCGCGCTTCTTGAAGCGTATCGCGGCGATCGTACAATTCCGCATTCAATGCGATGACCGGCGAAGTCCCATGCATTCGCGACGTCCAAATCGTATCACCGACCAGTATGTGATTGAGCACGCCGTGTATCGATCCAAAGAAGGCTTCCCGTTTGGCGAAATAGGCGTCGTCCGACAATTCGCCGCAGCAATCATAAAGACGATTATTCGCCCATTTATTGTAGGCCGCGAAGCGCTTGAAATGCGTCAACATTGTATCCCTTTCCCAAGTAGTGAATCGATGCCTTTCATGAAAAAATAGCGTGTTCTACGACAGCTTGAAAATCGATAAGTTTTCAACATTAATTGAAATTTTCTCAATTAAAAAACATTAATAAAAGCTCTTAACATACTTTTTTTATGAGGCTAATATAAATCATCAAATGAAATTATTAGCATTGTATAATGCAACATAACGCTATCCAGTTGCCGCCACTTAACGCCTTGCGGGCATTCGAGGCAACGGCAAGGTTATCCACGCTTGCGGCAGCGGCGGCGGAATTAAATGTCACACCCTCCGCTATTAGCCATCAAATCCGGACTTTGGAGGAAACCCTCGACATACGCCTGTTTCGCCGCGCGAACCGCCGGCTGTCCTTGACGAAGGACGGGCGCACACTGCTGCCGGGGTTAACAGATGGCTTTCGGCGATTGACGGCTGCCGTCGCCGAGCTTGAGGCGAATCAGCGCGAAGGAAGCCTGACGATTAGTATGCTCTCGACTCTGGCGATGCGCTGGTTCATGCCTCGTCTGCCGCGCTTTCAGCTGGAGCATCCGGAGATCGAGATTCGTATTTCGACAACGGCTCGCACCGTCGATTTGGAACGCGAGGATATCGACATCGCCATACGGCATGGCCATGGCGTTTGGCCTAGCGTCCACGCGGAGAAGCTTTTTCAACTCGAAACCCTGCCTGTCTGCAGCCCTGAATTACCACGCCCTGGTACCCCGCTCAACTCACCGCATGACATCGAACGGCATGTTCTGTTGCACGCGGATGCGCGTCCCGACGATTGGCGCATGTGGCTTGACGGTGTTGGCGAGCCGCATATTAAGGCCAGCCGTGAGCTAACATTCGACACAACGGATTTTGCTTTGGCCGCCGCGATCAGGGGGTTGGGGATCGCCATCGCGGATCGTCATATCATTCAGGACGATCTCGATTCAGGACGTTTGATCGCCCCCTTCGAAACATCAATCAGCCATGACAGCGGCTACTATCTTGTCTACCCCAGCAAACGCGCCAGCCATCCAAAGAGTGTTGCTTTTCGTGAATGGCTCTTGCGGGAAGCCGCCGTGGGTTAAGCGCGAACGATGCCCGCTTGCGGACTGGAAGCTTCCGCATAGAGCTTACGGGGAATACGGCCAGCTTCAAAAGCCAGACGTCCGGCTTCCACCCCTCGCCCCATCGCTGTCGCCATTTTGACCGGATCTAGGGCCTTGGCAATGGCGGTGTTCAATAGAATCCCGTCACAACCAAGTTCCAACGCAATCGCGGCATCCGAGGCCGTTCCAATACCAGCATCGACAATCACCGGGATCGATACCTGATCGCGGATGATTTCGATGTTGTAGGGATTGCGCAATCCCATACCGGACCCAATCGGCGCGCCTAAGGGCATAACTGCGGCGCAACCAATATCAGCCAACTTGCGACAGGTAATTGGATCGTCATTGCAGTAAGGCAAGACGATGAATCCGTCCTTGACCAATTCGTCAGCAGCCGTCAGCAGATGTTCGACATCCGGAAACAAGGTCTCCTCGTCACCGATGACTTCCAACTTGATCCAGTCTGTACCGATTGCCTCGCGCGCCAGTTGCGCGGTCAAGACGGCGTCCCGCGCAGTGTAGCAGCCGGCGGTATTTGGCAGCAGATGATAGCGGTCCGACAGAAGCTCAATCACATTTTCGCCGCCGCCTTGAATGTTGATACGCCGGATGGCGACCGTAACGACTTCGGCCCCTGAAGCCGCGATCGCATCCAGCATGACCTGTTGATTGGGGTATCCCGACGACCCGATGAACAGCCGGGAGGCAAATGTTTTATCAGCTATCGTTAATCCGTTGGACATCGCACTCACTCGTCTAATTCTTGCTAACCATTCAGCCGCCGGAAACCGGTTTTACAATTTCCACGGAATCGCCCGACGACAATTGCACCGCGTCCCAGTCCCGGCGTGGAATAACCGACCCATTCAAGGCAACGGCGAGAAACGGTGCGTTATCATCGACGCCTTCCTCTTGAAGGATTTCCGCAATTGTCGATGCGTTGACCGATTTACCGATTCCGTTGACTTGCAGTTGCTGGCTCATTCAAGGCTTCCCGCATTGGCGGTTTGTGTATTGGCGAACCGGTCTATTCCAAACGGTTCGATCGATTTCGGCATCGCACCATCCAGCATAAAGGCGCTGACGGCGTCAATGGTCAACGGTGCAAGCAGCACGCCGTTTCGATGATGCCCGGTCGCAACAACGAGTCCATCGACCGGCGTTGGTCCGAGGATCGGTGCGTCATCCCGGCTCGTCGGCCGGAAGCCGACCCACATTTCGTTAATCGGAAGCTCCTCGATCTGCGGCAAAACCTCCCACGCCGCTTCGAGCAAACGAAACACGCCCCCGGCGGTGAGGTCGGTATCAAACCCCTTCTCCTCGACCGTCGCACCTAAGATCAATGTCCCGTCGCGGCGCGGCACGATATATATACCCGGTCCCCACAGGACATGGTCCATGATCGGCGCGCGCGGGTCCATGCGCAGGGACAGCATCTGACCCTTCAGGGGCCG
>JAJFJC010000209.1 GCA_021774385.1 Alphaproteobacteria bacterium | reverse complement strand
CTGCGCTGCCAGCCGCAGGTCATGGGCGCCTGTCTCGATCTGTTGCGCAATTCAGCCAAGACGCTATCGGTCGAAGCGAACAGCGTGACGGACAACCCGTTGGTATTTCCCGACACGGGGGAGGTTCTGTCCGGTGGTAATTTCCATGCCGAACCGGTCGCCTTCGCCGCCGATACGATGGCTTTGGCGGTCGCCGAGATCGGCGCGCTGTCGGAACGCCGCATCGCCATGCTAACGGATGGATCGATTAGCGGCCTGCCGTCTTTCCTGACCCGGGAGGCGGGCGTCAATTCCGGATTCATGATCGCCCATGTTGCCGCCGCCGCCTTGGCATCGGAGAACAAACAGCGCGCCACACCAGCGAGCATTGACAGCCTGCCAACCTCCGCCAACCAGGAAGACCATGTCTCCATGGCGACGCATGGCGCGCGGCGCTTGCTCGAGATGGCGCGTAATACGCGGGGCATCGTGGCGATCGAGATGCTGGCCGCCGCCCAGGGAATCGATTTTCATGCCCCGCTGGCCTCCAGCCCCGTGCTCGAGCGCGCCCGCGATGTCATCCGTGCGCGCGTACCGGCGATGGAAGAGGATCGGTTCCTGTCGCCGGATATCGCGGCCATGCAGGATATGATCGCGGCGGATGCGTTTTCGGAATTCGTGACGACGATCGGTTCATTGGAATAAGGAGGCTTCTGCGTTAAGGGCAGCGCCATGGTTGCCCCCTAACCCTAGCCCTCCCCCGCAAGGGGAGAGGGAACACTCTGGCAAGGATATTTCCCAGGCTGGAACACAATCTTTCCCCCTCCCCCTTGATGGGGGAGGGCTAGGGTGGGGGTGATGGCGCCGTCCGTCTTTTCGCGGATGCCGTAAACAGGGAGCCCCGTATGCCCCAAACACGCATCGACAACAGCCGCATCATCCGCGCGCCGCACGGCACCGAACTGAGCGCCAAGAGCTGGCTGACCGAGGCGCCGCTGCGCATGCTGATGAACAATCTCGACCCCGATGTAGCAGAGAAACCGGAGGAACTGGTTGTCTATGGCGGCATTGGTCGCGCGGCACGCAGTTGGGAAGCCTTCGACCGCATCGTCGACAGCCTGAAACAGCTCGAGGACGACGAGACCCTGCTGGTGCAGTCTGGCAAGCCGGTCGGTGTGTTCCGCACCCATGCCGATGCACCGCGCGTGTTGATCGCCAATTCCAATCTGGTGCCGGAATGGGCCAACTGGGAGCATTTCAACGAACTCGATAAGGTCGGGCTGATGATGTACGGCCAGATGACCGCCGGTTCGTGGATCTATATCGGCTCGCAGGGCATCGTGCAGGGGACGTATGAGACCTTCGTCGAGGTAGGGCGTCAGCATTATGGCGGCGACCTTGCCGGGAAATGGATTCTCACCGCCGGGCTGGGCGGCATGGGCGGCGCGCAGCCGCTGGCGGCGACGATGGCGGGGGCCTCGATGCTGGCCGTGGAGTGCCAGCCAAGCCGGATCGATTTCCGTCTGCGCACCGGTTACATCGATGCGCGCAGTGACGATTTGGATGAGGCACTCGGCATTATCGACAAGGCTTGCGCCGAAAAGAAAGCGGTGTCGGTGGCGCTGCTCGGCAACGCTGCGGAGGTCTTTCCCGAATTGGTCCGACGCGGCGTGCATCCCCATGTGGTGACCGATCAGACCTCGGCACATGATCCGATCAACGGCTATCTGCCCGCCGGCTGGTCTTTGGCGCATTGGACGGAGATGATCGAGCGTGACCCCAAATCGGTCGAAACAGCGGCGAAGCAATCGATGGCGGTGCAGGTCCGTGCGATGCTGGACTTTCACGCCGCCGGCGTGCCGACGCTCGATTACGGCAACAATATCCGCCAGGGCGCGAAGGATATGGGGGTCGAGAACGCCTTCGACTTCCCCGGCTTCGTCCCCGCCTATATCCGCCCGCTGTTCTGCCGTGGCATTGGCCCGTTCCGGTGGGTGGCGCTAAGCGGCGATCCGGAGGACATCTACCGCACCGATGCCAAGGTGAAGGAGTTGATGCCCGACGATCCGCATCTGCACAACTGGCTCGACATGGCGCGCGCGCGAATCCAGTTCCAGGGCCTGCCGTCGCGCATCTGCTGGGTCGGCCTCGGCGACCGCCACAGGCTGGGCCTGGCCTTCAACGAGTTGGTGGCGTCAGGCGAAGTCTCCGCGCCCATCGTCATCGGCCGCGTCCACCGTGACTCAGGCTCTGTCGCCAGCCCGAACCGCGAGACCGAAGCCATGAAGGACGGCTCCGACGCCGTCTCCGACTGGCCGCTGCTCAACGCCTTGTTGAACTGCGCATCTGGCGCGACCTGGGTGTCGATCCATCACGGCGGCGGCGTCGGCATGGGCTACTCGCAACACGCCGGCATGGTCATCGTCGCCGACGGCACCGAAGACGCGGCGCGGCGGCTCGAACGCGTGTTGTGGAACGACCCAGCCAGCGGCGTGATGCGCCATGCGGATGCGGGGTATGAAAGTGCGGTGGACTGCGCGGCGGCGTTTGGATTGAAATTGCCGTCGTTTGATTGAATATCTCATGAATGTTGCATTTAACAATGCTTGCCTCATACCGTAATTAGCGCTCGATTGGCAGCGGAAATCATAATGGTTGTTCTAGCAGTAATATTTAGCTCAAATTGGCGGCACTATGTTCGATACTGGCTAAAAAACAAGCCATACAAGAGGCGCTCAATAATCTTGGTGCGAACAATTCTTTTGGTTGGCTTCGTAGCTACTATTTGGAGTTTGGCAGATACTGTCTACCAACATAGTTGGAATTTACGAGATATTGGACTCTCGATTCTAAACGCTGCGATTGTTTTCCTACCTTTAAACGTAGTGGATATGTTTGCTCGCCAGCGTTGGGGGCCACCAAATGATGCAGATTTTGAGACATAAAGTCAGTTTTAATCCTCATGGAATTTCGGTGACACTATACGCATCTTTTTAGCACTAATCGGATGCGGCGAATTATAGCGCTACTCGCAACCAATTCTCACAAGGCGATTCTTCGACGCGGGCGAGCTCGCGTTCATTGTTGGTGCCGATGGTATAGCCGAGCGTGACGCATTGCGCTGCAATGAGCAGGTCGTTGCCGCCAATTGGTTGGTCGGATTGTTCGAGGCGGACGCGTAGCCTGCCATAGGTTCCGTCAGCCGGCGCTTCGAGGGGCATAATTTCGAGGGCGCTGAGCACGGCTTCGACCTGCGCCACCAGTCGTGCCGACCCTCGTTTCCTGACACCGTAACGGAGTTCCGCGGCGACGATGATACTGGTGCAAACCGCTGCTTCGCTGACTTTACGAATGCGTTCGGCTATAGCACCTTGCGGGTTTCGGATGAGGTCGGAGACGATATTGGTGCCGAGCAGGTAGCGCATTAGAGTGAGACAGGTGTGGTTTTCAGTTCTTCTATTTCTGGAAATTTTTCGTCGAGAGATTTCAGTGTTGCCAGCACTGCCAGAAGTGACTTTGGCGGCGTAGGTTCGATCACGAGGTGCTCGCCTTCCTTGCGCATGATCGCATCGGTCCCCGCGAGTTCGAACTCACGCGGTATTCTGACAGCTTGGTTGCGACCGTTTCTAAACAGCTTAACGTGTCATTCGGTGCTCACTGTCAACTCCTTGGCATATGCCATAGTAGATGCCAATTTGAGCCTCTTGTCGAGATAACCTACCGCAACGCCGCACAAGCCTGCTGGACCAAGTCCCCGCCACGCAGCAACCGCTTACGGTGCGACGAAACGCGCCTGGGAATACTGCAATGAACAAGGAAGGCCGTCTTAGGTTTTGAAAGTGAGCAAACCGTTTGGACTAGTGTTCTTCGTGAGGTTCCTCAGGGAAACGGATAATTCTGACGGCCATGAATGATCGTCAGTATGTCGATATCGGTTTCCGACTCAATCTTGTAAACGATGATGTATGGCAGGCCGGGGATCGGGAATTCGCGGGTATTGGCGACACCGCCCTCGCGTCCCAATAGCGGAAAGCGTTCGAACATCATGGCGGTCTGCCTGATTCGGGATATGACTCGGTCCGCGGCATTTTCGTCGAATTGAAGTATATAGTCTCGTATGCCGATGAGATCGTATCGCGCCTGTGGCGTGAAACTAACGTTCAAGTTTGAACTCGGCCCAGAGTTTGTGGGCGGGGATCATGTTTGCGCGGTCTTTCGATTGCGCTAGGCCCGCACGAATTTTCGCTTCTTTCCACGCAAGATAAGCCGGATCCGTACTCTCTTCGTCCGGTCTTAAATGCTCGTCCAGCGTATCGTCAACCTTGGATGTCTCGCTCATAGCGTGACTATACCAGAATCTCGTTTAAATTGAAGTTAACTTTCCTCTAGTATTCTTGCACCACCGCGACGCCGACTGAATCTTTCAGGTACATCGTGAAATCGATATCGCTTTCGATCACCTTGCCGTCCGGCGCGGTCTTGCCGATGGCGCCTGCGCGGGAGCAGGAAGATGTACACGGCGTCTTCCGGCAGGTCGCGGGATAAGCCGCCCGCCTTGTTGCGTTTTTCGAACAGCATGCTGCGCACTCTTGCCTGAATACGCGAGAACGGCATAGTCTCACGGGCATGTGCCGCTGGCTTGCCTATTCTGGACCACCGATTCACCCGAACGCGTATCTGTTCGAGGCGGAAAACTCGCTGATCCAGCAAAGCCTTTCCGCGCAGCTCGCGATCACGCCGACCAATGGCGATGGTTTCGGTCTAGGCTGGTATGGCGCCAGGCCAGAGCCGGGAATTTTTCGCGATATCTTGCCGGCTTGGAACGATGAAAATCTGAAATGCATCGCCGAACAAGTCGAATGCCGGCTTTTCTTTGCCCATGTCCGCGCATCGACGGGCGCTGGTATCGCGCGCAGCAATTGCCATCCCTTCCGGTTCGAAAACTGGATGTTCATGCATAACGGTCAGATTGGCGGCTATGCCGGCATCCGGCATGAACTCGACCGCCTTATCGCGCCCGAAATTTACCGCTACCGGCAAGGCGGAACGGATAGCGAGACCTTTTTCTATCTCCTGCTCTCCAATGGCCTTCAGCATGATCCACAAACCGCGTTCGCCCGTACCGTGGCGCAAGTCGAGGCGGTGATGGCTGCCGCCAAGGTTACAAGCGCACTTCGCCTCACCGCCGCCGCGACCGACGGCGAAATCGTGTATGCGATCCGCTATGCGAGCGACGACAAGGCGCCAACCCTGTATTTTGGTCTGGGTCAACCGAGTGGCGCGGGGGACTCGGCCCTCATGATCCTATCGGAACCGTTGAACTCCGACGCCGAGGATTGGCGTGAGGTGCCGATGTCGCGATTCGTGACCGCCTGCAATGGCGCCTTCGATGACGTCGCCTTCTCACCCGCCGCCGCATGACCGAATTCAAGCATCATTACGCCGACCTTGGTGATGTTATGCTGCACTATGTGACGGCCGGCAGTGGCCCGCCTGTGGTGCTGCTCCATGGCTGGCCCGAGACCTGGTACGAATGGCGGCACGTCATGCCGGCTCTTGCCGAGCACTACACCGTCATCGCGCCGGACATGCGCGGCCTCGGCGATTCTTCACGGCCCGCCGACGGTTATGACAAGAAGACGGTGGCGAATGATATCTGGCGGCTTGTTCACGACGTGCTTGGACACCGACGCTTCCTGCTCGTCGGTCACGACTGGGGCGGGCCGACGGCCTATTCGCTAACGACCGCGAATCCTGATGCGGTCGAAAAACTCGCCATTCTTGACGTCGTCATTCCCGGTAGTGGTGGTGATTTCAGCCAGGGCGGGCGGCGCTGGCACCACGCTTTCCATATGACCCTGGACTTGCCCGAAGCCCTGATCCAGGGCCGCGAGGATATTTACCTTGGCTGGTTCTACCATAATTTTTCCTGGCGGCCCGACGCGTTCGGCGAAGTAGCCATCGCCGAATATCTACGGACTTATTCGCAGCCCGGTGCCATGCGCGCCGGTCTTGCCTATTACCGGAACCTACCGCGGGACATTGCCGACAACCGTGCGCTTCTGGATACGGGTTTCCGGTTGAAGATGCCGGTATTGGCCATGGGCGGAGCCAAGACGGAAGCGCGGGGCCGCGCCGCCGAGCCGGAAGAATCTCTTCGCTTGGTCGCGGACAATGTTATCGGCGATATCGCGCCGGATAGCGGTCATTTCATTCCCGAGGAGCAGCCGGACTATGTCGCGGCAAAGCTGCTCGACTTTTTCCAAAACCCAAACTGACGGACAACATGGATACAGAAACCAAGGCTTTGCTTGAAAAATTGTTCGCGGCGGACTCGGCTCTCTATCAAAACCGTGGCTTTCAACGCCGGGTCGGCTGGGGGAGAAAGCCGGCGCTGGTCAATATCGACCTCGCCAATGCCTGGACCCGCGAAGGCTACCCTTTCACCTGCGAGGGCATGGAGACGATCATCCCCGCCGTCCAGCAGGTCCTGGCGGCGTTTCGCGCCAAAGGGCTGCCGATCATCTACACGACCACCGCCTACGACATCATTGATGGCGAGCACACGGATATGGGCTTGTGGGGTAAGAAGATTCCCGCCGAAGCCCTCGCCGCCGGCACGACCGCCGTGGAAATCGATGAGCGGCTCGAACGGCGCGACGATGAATTGGTGATCGTCAAGAAACAAGCCAGCGCCTTTCGCGGCACCAACCTTGCCAGTTTCCTCAATGCCGCCGGCGTCGATACCGTGGTCGTTACCGGTACCACCGCCAGCGCCTGCGTTCGAGCCACCGTCGAGGACGCGATCGCTGACGGCTTCAGGCCGATTGTTGTACGGGAATGCGTCGGCGACCGGATTGCCGGCGCGGTCGAATGGAACCTTTTCGATATCGACGCTAAATTCGGCGACGTCGAACCGCTAGAAGCCGTATTGGCGCACCTTCTGCGCAACGACATCTAAGCCAAAACCAAACGCTCAGTTCCAGAAAATCCGGTGTCCTGAACACGAAATTCAAATGACGTCCGATCAAGTCGGAACGAAGTCAACTCAACACGATTTGTATTTTCTTCCGGCGCACTCGCGGGCGAGTTTCATCGCTTTTTTTAGTTGAGGCTTTGACAGCTGTTTGGCGACGTGAATTTTCACCTCGCCGCCATATTTGTTGCCATTGGATTGGGCAAGGTTGCCCCACATATGGGCCAAGACCTTATCTTGCTCGATTCCATTTCCCGTGAAGTACATCACGGCCAGATTGAACTGGGCCTTTGCATTTCCTTGTTCCGCCGCAAGCCTATACCATTTCACCGCGGTCTTATTGTCTTGTGAAACGCCTTTTCCTTTACGGTACATCCAACCCAAATTGAATTGGGATTCGGGAAAACCCTGCGCGGCGGCAAGCCGGTGCCACTTCAACGCTGTTTTATTGTCGCGTGAAACGCCCTGCCCTTTCTCATACATCTCTCCCAGCTTGAACCGAGCACGGGCATACCCTTGTTCGGCGGCAAGCTTCCACCATTTAAACGCACCCTCATAGCTCTGCGGAACACCGCGCCCCTTGAAGTGCATCATGCCCAGATCGAACTGGGACTCGGCATGCTTCTGCTCAGCGGCAAGCCGGTACCACTTCAACGCGGCCGTACGATCCCAAGGAACGCCCAACCCATGGGTATACAAAAATGCCAGATTGTTCTGGGCACTGGCTAATCCCTGTTCAGCGGCGAGTCTGTACCATTTCGCCGCCGTCTTATAGTTCCGCGAGACGCCCTGTCCTTTCTCGTATATCTCACCCAGATCAAACTGGGCACCGGCATTCCCTCGTTCGGCAACCGCCAGAATCTTCTGAAAATCGGCGCTCCAACTGAATCCCACATTTCCAAGAAGTACGACAACGGCTAGGCAGATTACGGCGGAAAAGTATTTCATAGCGGGAGTCTGACAGAGAACGTCAGGCAGGGGGAGTCTCAAGCCCTCAAAAACTTGCTCCCACCAAGAGAACCATGACGCAAATCAAGGGCCGCGGGCGCGTGGTTGCGTATACTGCGGCAGGTTTATTCTTTCGGAGTTCGCACATGCATACCTACCACGGACAGGTCGCGCGGATGCTGCACGAAGAGCATGTAGCGGTCATTGATCTGCTGCAGCGGCTAACTTCGTTGTTGGAACGGCACCGTCCCGGCCTCCCACCGGATATGACAGCCAACCGCGCTCTTTTTAATGCATTGGCCACGGCGATCGAGACAGAGGTCAAAACCCATTTCGAGTTCGAGGAAAGCACCCTATTCCCCCTTCTCAACCAGAATGGCGAGCGAGAGTTGAGCGACCTTTACATTGAAGAGCACCGGGCCATCGCGCCGCTCGGTGCAAAGATTGCCCAAAACACGCGCGCCGCACTCGGGGAAGGATTCGATACTTCGCGTTGGGCCGCATTTCATCCCTGTGCCTTGGAATTCGCGGATCGCTTGACCCGTCACGCGGAATCCGAGGAAGCCGCGTTGATTCCACTTCTGGACGAACTACTGGATACGGACGAGGACGACCGTCTGGCGCAACGCTACGAAGCGATACGCTAAATTCAGGACGCCATGGCGAGTTGACCGAGCCGGGCCAGCTTCTCATGCCGGAACGCCCCCCATAACGCGGCACCGATGGCGCCGGCGTAGATAGAGTCGGGATGGCTCTTCACGCGCGCATCCAATTCTTGTTCCACGACGGTTTCCTGAACCGCCGCAAGCAGACCGGAATCGAGCGCCAACCCACCCGTCATCAACACTTCGGTATCCGCGATCTTGGTCGCGCGCAGGAGCTTCACCAGCCGGTTCGCCATCGACAAATGAATCCCCTTAAGGATATTAGGGGTCGAAATGCTCCGCGACACCATGTTGATGACGTCGGTTTCCGCCAACACGGCGCAGATACCGCTCACTTTCTCCGGGTCATCGGCCTGTTTCGACAAGGGGCCGATCTCCTCCTGCGTCACGCCCAGATAGCGGGCGATGTTTTCGAGAAACTGACCGGAACCGGACGCACATTGGCTGGTCATCCTATAGCCAAGAACCTTGCCACGCTCGTCGATCTGGATCGCGCGGCCGTGCAGTGCACCGACATCAAGGACCGAACGCGCCTCGGGATCGAGGAAGACGCCGCCGCGCGCATGCGTCGTCATCGAATAGAAATGCCCGGTCGCCAAGGGCAGCGTCTCGGCTTCCCCCGTACTCGCGAGATAGGCGATGTCGTCGCGCTTCAGCTTCGTCTCTTCAAGCATTTCATCCAGCGACCGCTCGGCCAGCGTAAACGGATCGCGCTTGCGAACCCGCTCCAGCCGTTTGGATAGCCAGTTCGGACCCTCCTCCGTCACATCGAAGAGGACGGTTTTGACCGATCCAGTGCCGATATCGATACCGACGGTAAAAGTCATGGCTGCATCCTCTCTCTAATTCACGACGGCGCGGTGTGCGAAAGTCGCCGCGCCGAGGGCACCGGTATAAATCGACGCCGGATTAATGTTGATCGTGACCTTGCCGTAATTTTCCTCGATCACCTTCTTCAACGCCGATACCGCGGCCTCGTTGTTGGCGACGCCGCCGGTGAAGGTAAACTGGTCCTTGATTCCGCCGGACCGGGAAATGATCGACATCGCACGCAGGATGATCGCTCGGTGCAAGCCGGCGAGGATATCCTCGCGTTCCTCGCCCAACGCCAGACGGTCGCGCAGTTCCGCGCCGGCGAACACCGTGCAGGTCGAATTGATCCGCACATTCTTGGTCGCTTTCATCGCCAGGGGGCCGAGCTCGTGTAGGCCCATATTCATCTCATCGGCGATGTAGCCAAGATAACGTCCGCACCCGGCGGCGCAGCGGTCGTT
>JAJFJC010000208.1 GCA_021774385.1 Alphaproteobacteria bacterium | reverse complement strand
GCATATAGGCCTCCGGCATCGGAATATACCGGAATGAAGCGGCCGATTTAGGCAGCCCGATCGTGCCGTCGAACTCAACGTCCTGGGTGATGTGGATCCCACTATTTTCAAAATCTACCTTCGACCAGGGCAAGCCCAAGGCCTCGCCTGGCCTGGTTCCGCCAAAGATCATGGTCTCAATAATCAGCTTATAGCGATGGCGTTCGCGACGATGCCGGGAATTCGTCACCTTGAGCCGAGATTGTAGCGTTGCGAGGATAGCCTGGATCTCCGCGATGCTCGGCGCCTTTTCGGTCGCCGTCAGCACTGCCGATGGATCGCGGCTCGATGCACGGATATAAAGGTCGCTCGCCGGCACGTGGTCCATCAAACCGTCGCTGCAAGCCTGTTCCAAAATGCCCTTGAACACAAAAAATACCCGCTGGGCATAGTCTCTGGAATAGCGCTCAACGAGATCGTCCCGGAACGCCTCGCAGGCACCTTTGTCGAGACGGTCTATTAGAAGATCACCAAACCGCGTCTGAATACCATCCACCACGATTTCAGCAATTACGACGACCTGCGATAGCTGCGTATAGGACCGCCGCGTCGCGAGGGACACGGGCTCACGCCCTTTGCGGCCGACAGTGACGCAGATATTTAGCCAGCGATCGGCAATATCCTCGATTGTCTTGGATACTGCACTCGGCCGGCCCTGCGCCTTCGGCCCGTCGCGGAATGCTTCCGCCTCCTTCCGTCGGCCGAAGCTCTTGCACCGACGTTTTCCGGTAGCCGCTTCCTTGTAGTGGACTTTGTAGATGGGGCCTTTCCTGCCCGTGATTTTCTGAATGAACGCCATCTATCCGTTATGATTCATCGACTGCCAGCGCTGCAAGGCTTCCAGCTGTTTGCCCTCGAATTGCCGGTGGATAAATCCCGCGTCGATCCGGAGGATGCCCTTGTCGTCGAGGAACCACGGCCATTTGCGGTCGCCGTTCGGATCCGGCTCGGCGGTCCAATCGATCTGCCGCTGGTTCCAGCGGATATTCATGGTCTCGAGGATTTCGAGGGCTTCCTTTTTGTCGACGTAACGTCCGGTCAGGAAGGGTGTCGACTTATCCTGTTCTGCATGCTCGTTAAATTCCATTCGGCCTCCTTCGATCGTTTTCACTCGGTATCGTAAAATTCGGCGGCGCTGCGATAGGGCGCGGCCGCATAAACAACTGTGACTTCCTTGCCATTCGAATAGCGCGGTGAGACAGTGTCGCCGAAACCGTTGGTCGGGTTGATGTAGAGGGTCGCGTCGAGCGAATGACGGACGGCGAAACGGTCCTCGACACTCAATAGCTCCTCAATCAACAATTGACGCATTTGGGCAAGCGTCATCTCGCCCTTGATCCTGATCTTCATCACCGTCTCCGATCTTCGGCAACAGCCACCCAACACCCCGCGCGTGAACGCAACGAGGCGCAACCTTGATCCCGGTTGTGAGAGCGGCATTTCGGCCTCTAAAGGCCAGACTGCCTATACTTTTAGTATACTACTTATGATTGTTTTATGCAAATTCGTATAGGCGGCTTTGTGCTGCCAATTGAGCTCTTCGTTTCGCCCAACCCCAACATCATCAGTCTTTCCCGAGCGGCCTGGGTAACCGGGAAAGGCCCTGATCGTCAGGGTCTCGAATACGAAGGAGAGACAATTATGTCCAAACTAATCACCGCCAACGAATTGGCCGGCAAATCCATCCCTGAACTACGCGCCGTATACCGCGCCGCGCATGACGATCTCGTGCGCAGCGAGCCAGGGTCACCCGAACGCCGAAATGCTCTCGCGAGCCTCGAGAATATTTCAAGGGCGTTGGCCGCGGCTTGCGGGCCTGCGTAGGCCTCCGGCCGGCATCGACGAGATCATCGCGAGGAGCCCTAAACCGGATTGCCGTCATCATTGAAGCATGACGAATATTCGAAAATTCGCGGTTCACAGCCGTACAGCCGTCGGCGTTTCTCGAAAGCAGCTTGAACGCGCGTTGTTGGTGTCTGCTCAGCTGACGAAACGGTATAAAGGAACGGCCTTCGAAGGCTCGTCCCTGGACCTATTCGAACGTATGGAACACGAGCTTGCTCTGGCGGAACAAAGGATCTCTATTCGCGAACGGGCGGACGCTATTTTGAATGAAAAACCACGCCGAAAGTCCGCCACTTGAATTTTGCAAACAATTTTTCAAACACTTTAACAAACGAAATTAGCCGCCTCACTTAATATTTCTTATCTTTCAATAGGTTAAAGAGGTATAATTTTTTCGTCAGAATGACCCTCCCTCCGCCAGCAATTTCAATACCTTATGCGCCGTTTAGCCGCTCTCTTTCTGCTTCTTATCCATTGCGCCCGTGACGGTTTTTGCGGCTACTCGCCGCATCTCTTCATGCAGATCGGCGGTCGAAAGATGCGCGTATCTCTTTGTCTGTTCAATTCTGGCGTGGCCTAAAATCTCTTTCAGGCGCCCGATGCGTCCTCCGCGCGGGAAGAACCACGATGCGAACGTATACAGCAGATCGTGTGCCCTTGCGTCCTTATACCGTCCTCGATCTTGCGCCGATCGTTTTTCAACGGCGCAATCTCAGCATTCCGGCCGACGAGGCATGCACTTGCGTCGCCAAGGCAATTGGGTTGACGAGCCATCCGCATTAGCTCCGACATTCTGTATTCAGGAATTTAACGACACATCTGGCTTCACGTCGCTCGATCTGCTTTTCCGTGTCATCAGTTATGAAGGCGCGCCCCGTGCCGCTCCTATGTCCAGTTTCATTCTATTGCAGCAGCCTAGCCGGCATCTTACGCTAGTCTCAATTGGCTTTGGGGCGGTGTCCGGGCCTGCTGTAACTAAAGGCCGGGAGGGATTATGGCGACGACGAAGAAAATGCTGCAGGAAGAGGTCCGTGCCGGCGAAGGAATTGCCCGCGTCCTGGAAGAAGCCGGAATCGACATGGTGTTTGGCATCCAGGGCGGCAATATGGGGCGCGTCTATGACGGGCTCTACGATCATCAGGACAGCGTGCGCTGTGTGCTCGTGCGCCACGAGCAGCTCGCAAGTGTCATGGCGGAGGTCTATGGCCGCCTGACCGGCAAGCCCGGCGTGTGCATCGGGCAGGGCATCTTCATGCTGGCAAACGGATTTTTGGGGACATTGGAGGCGCATTTCGGCAGTTCGCCGATGTTGTTTCTAACCGATTTTTCCGATGTCGCACCCTTTACCCAGCACGCCCCCTATCAGAGTGGCACGGGCGATTATGGCGCCGCCGATACGCGCAACGCTCTTGCGGCGATCACCAAACAGACCGTCGTGGCGCATACGCCGCGCGAAGCGGTTCACGCAACGCAATTGGCGATCAAGCACGCGCTAAGCGGCGAGCGTGGGCCTGTCGGCGTGATCTATCACAGCGCTTGCTTCGGCGGTACGGTCGATCCCGATGCGCGACCTGTCCTATATCCGACACAGCATTATTTGCCACAGCGCCTTCCGGCCGATCCGGTAAGCGTCGAGGCCGCAGCGAAGGCTCTTTGCGCCGCAGAGCGTCCCGTCATTATTGCTGGCAACGGCGTGCGCATCAGCCAAGCCTATGACGGGCTTTCGCAACTCGCCGAACTTGTTGGCGCGCCGGTCGCGACAACCGCATCGGGCAAGGGTGTCTATCCGGAAACCGGCTCCATGGCGCTCGGCGTTTGTGGCAATTTCGGTCAATCGAGCGCGAATAACTATATCGGACAGGCCGATTTGGTGTTGGCGGTGGGTACGCGGCTTGGCCCGGCCGACACGACGAATGAGAATCCGGACTTAATCGATCCGTCACGCCAGACGCTGGTGCAGATCGATATCGAACCGAAGAATGCCAGTTGGTCTTTCCCCTGCGATACGGTTGTCATTGGCGATGCACAACTTGCGTTGGGACAAATTGCCAAGGCGGTACGTGGCGTTGGGACGCCATCGGCGACGACGCTCGAGGCCCGAAATCAGTCGCTGGCTGAGACGCGCGAAGCAGGCGGTTTTTTCGATAGCCCGCACTACACATCCGATGCCATCCCGATCATGCCGCCCCGCGTCTTCAAGGAATTGCATGATGTCATTGATGACAATGCACTGATTACCTGCGATGCCGGAGAGAACCGGCTTTTCATGACGCATTTCTTCCAAACCAAAGGGCCAGGCACCTTGTTGATGCCGGGCATCGGCGCCATGGGTTATGCGATCCCGGCGGCGTTGGCCGGTAAGCTGGTCGATCCCGACCGGCAATGTATCGCGGTCACCGGCGATGGCGGTTTCGGCATGGCGATGAACGGCATCATGACGGCGCGCGACGAGAATATTCCCATCGTCACCGTGATCCTCAACAACAGTGCGTTGGGTTGGGTCAAGCATGGCCAAGGCAACCGCACGATTGCCAGCAGCTTCGCGGAAATGAATTTTGCGGAGGTTGCGAAGGCCATGGGGGTCAACGGTATCCGTGTCGAAAAGCCGGGCGATGTTGCCGGCGCGATCAAGGAGGCACTGAGTTCTGGCGTGCCGACCGTGGTCGATGTGGTCACTGCCTTCGATGGGCTGTCCTTCCGCGACGTAACGTCCGCGTTGACGCAAGGATAGTTAGGAGAAGCGATTGACCGTCGAAACCATCCGCTACGAAATACCCGGGGGTGGCGCGTATCGTTCTGGCGCGCGAGGCGCAGCGCAATGTCGCTCCAGCAGCTCGGCCATTCGCATAACGCGGAAATGTTTGGCATGACCGTGGATCCGAGCGGCGCCGATATCAATATCAGCGCTCCTTGGTATTAGCGCAGCATTCCCCCATCGATGATAATCGTTCGACCGGTGACGTAATCCGACAAATCCGTCGTCAAAAACTCGACGACCTTGGCGCAATCCTCGATGGTGCCTTCGCGTTGCAGGGCGACGCGATCCTTGGCCATTTCCGCACGGTCGCCGAGCCGGCCGGTGCGGATGATGCCAGGTGCGATGGCATTGACGTTGATATTGTCGGGGCCGAGTTCCTGTGCGAGGGCGCGCGTGTAATGGATAATCGCAGCCTTGGCGGTGCCATAGGGATGGTATCCGCCTTTTGCATCGACACCTGCCGTCGAGGACACGGTCACGATCTTGCCGCCGCCCTGTTTCTTCATGTAGGGCGCAACGGCCATGCAGGTATACATGCAAGTTTTGACGTTGATATCGAGAACGCGGGTGAGCATCTCTTCCGATGTATTCGCCGGTGTACCCGTCGTGACAAGATCCTCGGTATCGTTCGCGCCTTCGCGCGGTGCGCGTTCGTCGGCGAACGTCACCGTGCCGCCGCCGGCATTGCAAACAGCGATGTCGACGTGGCCCAAATGCGAGACGATATCCGCGACGGCCTTATCCGCCGCCTCTCGGTCGGTCAGGTCAACTTCCAGGCCCAATGCCTTAACGCCAAGCGCTTCGCATTCTTCCATGACTGTTCCGGCGGTTAATTGTTCGCGCTCGAATTCATAGACATCGGCGGCCTGAAGATTTCGGTCGATGATCGCGATATCGGCACCCAGCCCCGCGAGGCGAAGCGCATAGCCGCGCCCGAGGCCGCGTGCGCCGCCGGTAATGAGGGCTACTTTGCCGCTAAGTTTTTTGTCATTCATGGCAGTGTCTTGCTGAAGATGAAACAGAGAAACACGATAGGGCTCCGACACTGGTCAGATCAAGGTGGGAGCCTTGCAACAAATTTCAAACACAGTTCGCATCCCTGTGCCTGGTGTCTATACTTCGCAGACATTTTGAGAGGAAAATTCAATGGCGCGGATCGCGATTGCCGGCTTCATGCATGAAACCAACTGTTTCGTGCCCGACCCGACGGATTACGACGACTTCGCGCATCCGTCGGACCGGCCAGGAATGCCACGCGGTGAGGAAATGCTGGTGGAGTTCGAGGAGAAAGGCGCGTCGACAGCAGGATTCATGGCGGGCAATGACGGCAACCATGAAATTTACCCACTATTGTGGGCCAGCGCGACGCCGGGTGGCGCCGTTACTAAGCGCGCATATGAAATAATTTCGGCGGACCTTGTTTCGCGCCTTTCGCAAGCTTTACCGGTAGAGGGTGTCTATCTCGATCTGCATGGTGCGATGGTTTCCGAAGAACATGAAGACGGGGAAGGGGAATTACTGCGCCGTGTCCGCGCGGTCGTCGGCGAAGATGTGCCGGTTGTCATCAGTCTCGATTATCATGCCAATGTCACGGCTGCGATGGTGGCTCATGCCGATGCTATTCTGCCGTATCGGACCTATCCGCATGTCGATCAATACGATACCGGCAAACGTGCCGCCGCCGCGATGAAGCGCCTTTTGATCGAAGGCCGGCCGACGGGGCGGGCTTTGCGGCAATTGCCGTTCCTTCTACCGCTCAATTTTCAATGCACCTTGGTGGAACCCTCGAAGGGTATCGTCGAGGCGGCGATGTCGCGTCAGAACGACGATATGTTGTCGCTGGCCTATCTCGCGGGCTTCCCGCCGGCCGATCTCAGGGAATGCGGTCCCACGGTAAGTGTACACGCCTATAGTCAGGAAGAAGCGGATGCCGCCGCTGACGAGATTGCGCAGTTTGTCGCCTTGAAGGAGGCCACCTTTGCCGAACCGCTGTTGCAGCCGGACGAAGCGGTGCAGGAAGCGATGCGGCTATCCGAAAACGCGGCGAAACCAATCGTCGTCGCCGATACACAGGATAATCCAGGCTGCGGCGGTAGTGCGGATACGGTCGGTATGCTGGCGGCCCTGGTGCATGGCAATGCTCAAGGTGCGGTGTTCGGCGTCGTGAAGGATGAGCACGCCGCCGCGGCCGCGCATGAGGCTGGTGTCGGTGCGGAAATCGAGTTGGATTTGGGCGGGCAAACCGACCTGCCTGGGGTCGAGCCGTTTCATGGCCGGTTTACCGTCGAGGTCGTGAATGACGGGCGCTACGATACGACTGGGCCTGTTTCGCAGGGCAAGGCCTACGATGTTGGTCTCTCCGCGCTGTTATCCATCGGTGGCGTTAAGGTCGTGGTCAGCAGCCGCCGCGTTCAAGCGCTCGACCGTAGCGTCTTCGAGCATCTCGGCGTGGTTCTGGAGGACCAGAACATCATCGTACTCAAGAGCACCTGCCACTACCGGGCGCATTTCGATCCGATTGCCGAGACTACCTTCGCGGCGCTCGCGCCCGGCGGCCATGGAGCCAATCCGGCCGATTTCGCTTTCGAGAACTTACGGTCGGGTGTGCGTTATTATCCGCTTGGCCCGGTGCACGAAGGAGAATAGGGGCAGAACGCAAAATAGCTTCTAGGTTCATCATTAGTTAAGGAACGATGAATATATTGAAACCTGGTAATAGGAATGATTTTACTCAAAAAATCTTGGTTGATCTTTCGATGATGAAGCGATTGCTAGGTTTATATTTTTCTTTTGCCCCAATTGCGTTTATTGGAATTTTTTTAGCCGGAAACGATCTGATAATTCGTTCTGCGTTGGCGCAGAGCCTCGGCGAAATTCATCTTTCGGACTCTGAAAAGGCCACTCTCGCCAAATACAACAAAATCCGCCTGGCCGTTGATATGGATTGGGCGCCGTTTGAATTCGTTGATGCGGAGAAACGGTATCGTGGCATGGCTGCCGAGTATGTTGCATTGGTCCAGAAGCGGCTGGGAATTATACTCGAGGTCGACAAGGAACGGCCGTGGCCAAAAATGGTCGAAGCGGTCAAGAACCGAGAACTCGATGCTTTCTCTCTTGTTGTCAGAACACCGCAGCGCGATGAGTTTGTGAACTTTACGAAACCGTATATTTCCTTTCCCATGGTCATCGTGACGCTTGATGATGAACCCTATGTCGATGGCGTGAAAGCATTGCGGAACAGAACAGTTGCCGTGGTCCGGAGCTATGCCTCTCATGACCTGCTCGCCAAGGACTATCCCAAGCTTAGGCTTCATTTGGCGAAGAACGCGCGGGCTGGTCTCGAAGCCGTGTCTCATGGGAAAGCGGATGCATTCGTCGGAAACCTGGCGGTGGCCAGTCAGGTAATGCGCGAGGTTGGTATCACGAATTTAAAGATTTCCGGACAAACGAAATATCGGTTCGAACTCGGCATGGCGGTTCGCAAGGATTGGCCGGAAGTGGTGCCGATACTGCAAAAAGCACTCGATTCGATAACCGACCAAGAACGTGATGAAATTTACAATCGATGGATTCGGGTGAAGTTCGAAGAGAAGGTCGATTACCGTGTCGTCTTATCGGTCGTCGTTGGTGGCGCGTTAATCGTCCTTTTCATATTGTTTTGGAACAGGAGATTGCAGCGGGAGATCGATCAAAGAAAAAGTGCTGAAAGTCATATTCGGGCGCTATTCAATAATGTCGTGGATGGCATTGTTTCATTCGATAAAAACGGCGTAATTAACCGAATTAACCCTGCAGCGGAGCGTATATTCGGTTATTCAAAACATGAGATGATGGGAAAACCATTTCAAAAATTTATAACGAACCCGGTACAAGAAACTGGCGAAGAAGGTTCTAGAAACCTGACATCTTTCGAGGACGAAAACGGCACGGCCGATGAAGTTGAAGGTTTGCGTAGTGACGGATCGACCTTTCCAATTGAATTAGCCGTTTCCGAGGTTAAGATTCAAGGTCGTGATATGTTTGTTGGAATTTTCAGAGACATTACGGAGCGGAGGGAAATAGAAAGACTGAAAAAGGAATTCGTATCCACGGTTAGTCACGAACTTCGCACGCCGCTGACCGCGATAAAGGGTTCCTTGGGATTGGTCAATTCGGGTGTTGCGGGAAATGTTCCCGATGAGTGGCGCTCCATGATTGATATCGCCTATAGAAACAGCGACCGACTGATGCTGTTGGTAAACGATATTTTGGATATTGAAAAAATTGACTCAGGGCTGATGAATTATGAAATGACTCAGATTGAGGTTGCGGAATTTATAAATGAAGCTTTGGATGCCTTCAGACATTACGGAGAGCAAAGAAAAGTTGAATTTAATCTAATTTCATCCATACCTTCGATAAGCATTAGCGGTGACAAGAATCGTTTACTGCAGGTTATGGCAAATTTGATGTCGAATGCCGCAAAATTTTCGCCGGAGAACAGTATCGTTGAATTGTGGGTTGAAGTTAAAAATTCTTCGATCGTAGTTTGCATAAAAGATATAGGGCCGGGAATCCCGGAAGACTTTCAAAGAAAGCTGTATGATAGGTTTACACAGGCGGATACATCTAACACGCGAAACAAGGGGGGTACGGGTCTTGGTATGAGTATCACGAAAATTATCGTGGAAGAACACGATGGTAAGATCCGTTTTGAAACGGGGCCGGAATCAGGCACAACGTTTTTCGTCGAGCTTCCCACCACGTCAACTAAGGTTGGAACATCCTCGCCTTCAATTTCGCGCGTTACAGGGACACCAAAATCTCATGTTGGCACAATGCGTAAGGCAGGTTGAGGTTTTCTACATCGCGCTCGCTGGTCTGCGGAACGATAGAAACGCGGCAGAGACATGGATGGGTGTCCTGCCCCTTGTACCGCCCATAGATTATTGATCGCCCACATAAATTACGATGGGGCTTGTTTCGGTATTATCCTTTCGGCCGATTGATGAAACGTGACTAGGACATACATCGTACGTGTTGGTTAAATTTATCCCCAGCTTAAGTTCCGGCGCATGCATCGAAACACATTACGGGTGACCCACCGTATTGATCGTTAACCAGAAGGTGGGCCTACACGGGTTCTAGCGGCACAATTGGCTGCATGTCCGGTACGGTGACGCCGCCGCGATTGCCGATTTCGACACTGCCATACAGTTCAGCGAAGGCGTCAGGCAGGGGAATGCCGTCCGGTGGCGCCAGCCAGAGGCGCAACAGATGGCGGCGTTTTTCCGCTTCCGGCCAATCCTCATAGGCAGTTCGGTCATGCATGATCTGGTGATTGTGTATTATCTGCATGTCGCCGGGCTCGAACGCCATCTTCAAATGCAATTCGGGATCGTTCGCGAGACCCTGCAAAAAGTCGAGGGCTTCTTCCAATTCGGGCGTAATGCGTCGTGCATCGGGATAGACGCTTGTCGATTCGATGTTCCGTCGGATGAAATAAATGCACAGCCGGTCGTGGTAGTGATTAAAGATTGGAAGTTCGTACCAAGGCCCCTTGCCCGGCGGGACTTCTTCGTGGCGGTCATGGGCAATGGCACCGTATAGCGTTTCGGCCAAGTCCGGACGTCGTCGCCACATTTCATTATGGATGGTGTGGGAACTGACGAGAGAACTAAGGCCACCCGATTTGGCCTTGCGCAGGCAGAGCAGGGTTACGATATCGACATAGTCGCAATGGTAAGGAAGGTGGCGGCTGGTAAGATAACCGCGCGCGCGTTCGACGATTTCTCCCTGAACGTCGGTTACATGGCCCAGCAAATGGCCGCGCGCGTTTTGGGCGCG
>JAJFJC010000207.1 GCA_021774385.1 Alphaproteobacteria bacterium | reverse complement strand
ATGGCATCCTCCGGCGAAATCGCGGGATTCGTTTTCGCGCCATTGAACAAGCAGGCCATGCATATGGCCGGCATCGGCTTCGAGGACGAAATGCAGTTCCTGAAATCCGAATTGACTTTCGACGGCGACGTCGGCGAACTTAACGTGTTGGACAGACTGTGGACGTCGCGGGTCACGAGCCATGTTGCGATCCGCGATGTCGCCGACCACATCACAATTTACGATATAGAGCGCGCCATCGGATTGCTCGATCGGAGTTTGCGGGACTCGGGCGTGGCGTCGCCGAAGCTCGCCGTCGCCGCACTGAATCCGCATGCCGGCGATGGTGGCAATTTCGGTCGCGAGGAAATCGATGTTATCGGCCCAGCCATCGGGCAAGCCGTTGACAACGGTATTGCGGCTGAAGGCCCGTATCCGTCGGATACGGTATTCGTGCGGGCAAGGGACGGCGACTATGATGGCGTTGTCACGATGTATCACGACCAGGGCCAAATCGCGATGAAGCTGATGGGCTTTGGCAGCGGTATCACCGTGCTTGGTGGATTGCCATTCCCGGTAACGACGCCGGCGCATGGCACGGCCTATGATATCGCCGGCCAGGGCAACGCAGATGCATCGGCCTTGATCGAAGCGTGGCGAACCTGTACGCGGATGGCGGCAGGCAGATAGAGGGACCAATTTATGAAGATCGTAATCACCGGCGGTGCCGGATTCATTGGGCGTCGACTGGCGCTGAAGCTGCTTGAAAAGAACGATTTGGATTTCGGACGCGGGCAGGGCGCACCGGATAAAGTTATCGCGTTCGACGTTGGAGAACCGGATCCGCCTTTCCCGGACGACCCACGGCTTGAAATGGTCACGGGCGATGTCAGCGATCCCGACCAACTGCGCGCGCTGATTACGCCCGACACCGATGCCATCTTTCATCTTGCCGCGGTCGTGAGCGCCGGCGCGGAAGCGGATTTCGATCTCGGCATGCGGGTCAATCTAGGGGGCACCCGTGCTGTCGTGGATGTATGCCGTGAGTTGGGAACGAACCCACGCCTGGTCTTCGCAAGCTCCGTTGCCGTGTTTGGCGGTTTGGTCCCGGACGTAATCCGTGACGACACCCACCTGACGCCGCAAACGTCATACGGTTCGCAAAAGGCGGCTGGCGAGTTGCTCATCAATGATTACAGCCGCAAGGGATTTCTCGATGGCCGCGCCTTGCGCTTGCCGACCGTCGTCGTGCGGCCCGGCAAACCGAACAAAGCCGCCTCGACATTCGCCAGTTCGATCATCCGCGAACCGCTGCAAGGCCAGGCGGTCGATTGTCCGGTCGCACCGGACCAACCGATGTGGCTGCTGTCACCACGCCGCGTCGTCGACGCCTTCATCCGCGCCGCCGAATTGCCAGCGGAAGCCTGGGGGCCGAGCCGCGCGGTATCGATCCCGGGGATCACGCACACGGTTCAGGAAATGGTCGACGCGCTAACGCGGATCGCCGGCAAGAACGTCAGCGACCGGATCAATTGGAAGCCGGATCCGGCTATTCAGGCCATCGTGTCCGGCTGGCCAATGCTGTTCGCCGCGGAACGGGGCAAGGCGTTGGGCTTCGAGGCTGACGAGTCGATGGAAGAAATCATCCAGGCGTTTATCGAAGATGAACTGGGTGGGACTTTCGTTCGTTAGGTTTTCCGTGGATGCCGCGTACCTACTTCCGCGCGGCGATCAGCATCGATTCACCTTCGTAAATGTCGAAGTGACAGGCGGTGATTTCGCTGAAACCGATATTGAGCAGATCGTCGGATAAACCATCCTTGGTGAATTTATGCGCGAGCGGCAAAAGCTGATAAGTGTTAATCCAACGAACCCGCTTAAAGTCACGGCGCAGCAGTTCGTATTCGTTCTTGTTCTTTAAATCTGCCTTAATGTGGTTGAATAGCCGCTCGGCACTAGAGTCGCCGTGCGGTCCGCTGATCCGAATTTCACCGCCCGGTTTAAGGACCCTCAACGCATCCTTTAAACAGGATTTATGGTCGGTCACGGCATATAGAACATTGTTCATAATGACGATGTCGAAAGAGTTGTCCTTTACACCGTTCAACGATGTCACGTCCTGCTTAATGCTTTGAATGCCATGATTGCCGAACTTTTCGGTGGCATAGTCCTCTGTTTTGTCGGTCAGCTTTTTCAGCATTGTGCGATTGTTTTCCACCGCGACGACAAAATATCGTTTTGGCGATTGCATGAGCCGAATTGCCAAGTTTCCGGTGCCGGCGCCCAAGTCGAGGATGCAGGCCCCGTCCTTTAAGGGCTCCAACACGCCGCTTTCACCAAGAATTTGCCGCACAAGGTCGTTGTATATTTTTGTCTTGTTTAGAATACGGTCGTAGAGCAGCGCGTATTCCGACCACATGAGATCGTTTTCCAGCACACGGACGATTTCGAGATCGAACTGTTCCTTGGCTTTGAAATTTGGAAAGTCGATATCGATCGACACTAACCACGCGATCGTCCCGCCGGTATCGTCCGGAACAGCGTATGCGCGTTTTTGGCCGGTCAATGAGCCATAGCGAAGGCTGTCATATTCGATTAGTTCCTTGTGAAAGGTGGGCATGTTGCTTGGATCTCCAAACGCGCGCTGGCCTTCCCGGGTAACCTCCTCGAAATTCTTGAGATGCATGGTCCACTTCAGAATCGTTTCGCCGATACGCCCTTCCATGGTCCGGTCAAAAACCAAACTGAATGCTTCGTTCCAATCCAACACGCGGAAACTGCGGTCCAAGAGATACATGGGCGTGTTGGCGAACCCCGATGGGCTGATGCGTAGAGCGCGCGCAACTTCCGGGTCAAAGGGTGTAAATTCCGATGCGTCCTTGTCTGGGAGAACAAGATCGCGGACAAATTCTTCATGCGCCGATTGAGTATCGGCATCAAGTGGCTTTTGGTTGATAACGACTGGCTCTGGAACCTCGATTTGATGGAGCTCGACCTTGCCACCATCGTCACCGCCGACACTAATGGACCTTGGAACAATGCCGAAGACCAAATAAATACCGATGATACTAAGGACCCCGCCGATATAAATTGCGGCGTCGGTGTCTACACTAGGATGGAATACGCGCGCAGCAAGCAGTCCCATTCCTCCAAGCGCGAAAAAAGCCGCGAATTTTTTGCGGAAATCCATGGTGCTATCTTTCTATTCGGGTGTCACGTCGGAAAGTTAAGAGACATGACAATGGATTGAATTTTGATGTCGCCATATACGTCTGTTGGCACGCCCTGATACCGCTCAAAACCGAAGCGTCCGTAAAATGTCTCCATTCCCGTTGAGCAGGTCAGCAATAGGACATTAATTCCTGTCCTTTTTGCGTAGTCGATCATTTTCGAAATAAGAATGTCGCTCAGCCCGTGGCCGCGTAACTCTTCCATGACGACTATGCGGCTAATTTCCGCGAACTTCACGTTGCGTTCGAGCATTTCCTTGTATTCATTTATGAACTTTGGAAACGCACCATAGAGGTCGGACGGTAGGCCGAAGAAGCGTGGGGCCAGTCTTGTTGAAAGTATCGGGTCGTCGGCCTCGCGCTTTATGTCGTTAAGAAGGTTGATCAGTTCGCTGCCGCCAATGGTTTCCTCGTGTATCAGTCGGCCACCGCCGACAAGCAGGCCATCGTTATCGAATAGGCCGAAGTGCCGCGAATAGAAGTCGGCGATATCCAGTTCCATGCGACATTTGTTCGGCAATGTCGCCGGATCGACGTATCGCTCTTTAAGCCAGACCTCGTAACGCAATCGGGCGAGCGCGCTAATATCCTTCCGTGATTCAATGCTGCGAGCGTGCCACGCGTCTTTCGCCATAGAGACCTCCCTTGACGAGGGCGCCATGGACCCAATTTTCTTTCCTAAAATGTTTATGCCTGCGCCCCCCTGCTTTACTTTCCACCCCGCTGAATGAATGTCGTAGCGGCCACTGAAGCTTCCGCTCGATCACGTCGACTGGACCTCCTAATTTCGACGCCAATTCACACAGTTAACCATATGTTCGCTTCACACCTTGGGTGGTGTCAAGTATCGAATATATACCGTAGCGGTACCAACAGCTTCCCATCGGCAAGGCAAACCACAAGGGTTGCCGAAACAAGCTTCTAACCGGTTCCCGAACGCGGTGCGCCACCACCGGACTCCGTGGACACGAACGCACCGCCTTGATGAATTTCGTCGGGGTCGTTAGCCGATGCCGGCGGTTCGATGGCAAGGACGGCTTCGGCATAAGGTTCGCTTTGGTCTTGCGGTTTGTAGCCATGGCGTTTGGCATTGGCGTTGTCCCACCAGCTTCGCGCATTGTCCGACTCGCCATAGAATATCTCGAATTTTATGTCTGGGTGATCGAGGCTGATCGAACAGAGTTGCGCCAGATCACGTGGACTAATCCAGATCGACAGCCGGCGTTTGTCGACCGGTTGCGTGGCGACGTTGCCGATGCGCAGATTGACCACTTCGAGCCCGTATTTATCGGCGTACAGGCTACCCATTGCCTCGCCGAAAACCTTGGATACACCGTAGCGGCTGTCCGGCTTGGGGTAGACCGTGTGATCGATCGTCTGATCGCGGCGATAGAACCCGACGGCGTGGTTGGAGCTAGCCCAGACGACACGTTTGACGCCGTTCTGCAGAGCCGCCTCGTAGATATTGCGCATGCCGACGATGTTGGCATCGAGGATCGTTTGCCAATCGCTTTCCCCGGCACAGCCACCGAAATGGAGAATGCCATCGACGCCCTCGGCGGCTTGCTTGACGGCGTTGAGGTCGGTCAGGTCCGCGGCGACGAACGTTTCGTCGTCGGCCAGGTTTTCGACCGGAACTCGGTCCGAAAGGCGCAGCGAATATTTGCCGCGCAATTCATCGCGCAAAAACGTACCGATTCCACCGGCCGCGCCGGTCATGAGAATTGTTTTCATTTCGTGCTCCTACAGAACGCCACGTTGGGCGAGGTTGCGCATCAAGGCGGACATGCCGAATTGCCAGGGCGCCGCCTTGTCGCTCGTCGTGACGCGGTTGCTTAACGACCCCAATTTCGGGCTGGCGATGGTGACCAGGTCGCCCGGTTTATGCGTGAAACCTTCGCCCGGCGTGTCGCGGTCCTTGGTCGGGGCGAAGGCTGTGCCAGTGAACAGCGCGGCGCCGTCGGGGTATTGGTGGTTTTGATTCAAGGTCTGACCGGCGAGATCTTCGATGTCGCGGCTGATGCGGGTCATCTCGCTGGTGCCTTCAAGTCGGAATTGATCGTCGCCCGCAACCGTCAATGTAAGTTCCGCATTGCGGATATCGTCGAGGCCGAAACCGTCATCCAACAGACGAATGAAGGGACCGATGGCACAAGACGCGTTATTGTCCTTGGCCTTGCTGAGCAGCAGGGCGCTGCGGCCCTCGAAGTCGCGCAGATTGACGTCGTTGCCAAGGGTTGCGCCAACGATAGCGCTGCTGGCATTGAGGATTAAAACGATTTCCGGTTCCGGGTTGTTCCAAGTCGACTTTGGGTGCAGCCCGATTTCCGCACCGGTGCCGACGGCGGACATCGGTTGCGCTTTAGTGAAAATTTCAGCGTCCGGGCCGATGCCGACTTCGAGATATTGCGACCAGAGCTCGCGTTCGATGAGCGCATCCTTCAATCGCGCGGCTTCCGGCGAACCGGGCACGATGGCGGCGAGGTCGTCGCCAATAGCGTCCTTGATAACGCGCCGGATCGCCTCCGCTTCTTGCGGGTCGCCTTCCGCGCGCTCCTCGATCACGCGCTCCAGCATGCTGTCGACGAAGGTGACGCCGGCGGCCTTGAGCGCGGATAGGTCCACAGGCGCGAGCAGCCATGGCAAGGCGGTGTCCCTTGCGTCCGTTGCGCTATTCGCGACAATCGCGGCAACAGATCCTAGATCCTCGCCATCCGCATCATGCGCGGTAGCGGCTGGCGCATACGCATTTATGAGGTCGGTCATCGTCGGTTCCGAAGCCGTGATGTCGAAGACATTGCCGTTTCGTATAACGACGACGGACGGACCTGCGTTGTCCGAACGCCAGACACGGCCAACCAGCGTGGCATTTTCCGCGTCGATTGGGAGTGTCGATTGCACGTCTAGTTTCAAGTCCATCGTCATGCTTCCCCGTTTTGCCGACAGGATTAAAGCGTGCGGCCGTTGGTTTTGATGCTTGCGCGGATGTCTTCGGCGAATTCCTGTTCCGAGTCATCTTCCGGGGCGTAGCCTATCACCTTGCGGGCGTTGGCGATGCTCCAGAAAGCGCGGGTGTTGTTGGATACCCCATAGAAGATTTGAAACGGAATGCCGTCTTCATTGCGGATATCTTCGGATTCAATCGACTTTACGTAGAGCTGTTGCATGTCACGCGGACTTATATAGCCGCCGAGGTCGCGCTTGTGGCTCACTTCATCGCTGTCGAAATCGGCGCTTCGAATTGGCCGTGGCGCGCCGATGCGAACCTGCACGTTTTCAACCACGCGCCCGAGCCGGCCTGTGGCGAAGAGGAATCCGAGATGTTCGTAGGTCGCCTTGGCCCAGCCGTAGAAATTATCCGACAGTGGTGCGACTTCCGGGCCCAATGTATCCATCCCGCCATTGTGCAGTTTCGTTTCGTACCAGTCCGCGGCGTGGTTGGAGGAAGCGACGACGACGCGCCGGACATTCTCCTCCATCGCGAGACGATAGACGTTGAAGGCCATATCGACACTGCGGCGCTCGACGAAATACCCGTCAGGCGTCTCCGACCCCGGTCGCTCGGCAAGCCATTGCCGTGGCGCGCTGGTCTTGATGCCGGGCTGTATTGAGCGGACATTGTGCACGATGGCGTCGATGTCCTTGAAATGTGCGCGGTAGGCCTCGAGGTCGGGATTGGACAGGTCTGCTTCGATAATATCGCTATTGCCGCCGGTCGCGTTCGTGTCTAGCAGGACGAGATCGTATCGTTCCCGGAACGCGGGCAGGAGCTGGTTTGATATCGTGCCGGCGGCGCCGGTGACGAGCACGCGTTTCTTGGCCATGTCGTTTCTCCCTTGCAGAACAGCACTCACCAATTAGGCGGTGTCCAATCGGCATCTTGATCGAGCGGATAGATCGGGCGCTTGAACCCGTTCCACTCGAAGTTTTCAAAATTTGGCGATGTGAGGCCCGGTGCATCACATTCGATGACCCGCTCCGGTGGGAAATAGGGCAGGAAACCGGCGCGAAAATGCCCCCGTGATTTTACGACCACGGTCCGCGCATCTGCGACGCTGACACCGAAATTCTCGAAGTAACCCGGATCGATACATTGCTGGCGGATCGAAATGACGATTACTGTGATCGCGCCAACTTGCAGTGCGGTGGTCGGCCCCAGGTTGATACTCATATTCTTTCGGGAGCCGGGGTCGCGGCCGATAATCTTACCGTCCGACAAGGCGAGAATTGTTGCTTCGGCGGCGAAGGGGTTGGAGTACTGGTCGGGTTCGTCGCGGTTGAAGCTCGCTTCGAAAGTTTCTCCAACTTCTTTTTCATGGGCCTCGGCGGCAAGTGCGGCGTCGTTGAAGACGCCAAGTATGACGTCTTTGGCGCCCGCTTCGTACAAACCTTGCAACAACCAGGCGGTGTTGCCTCGGCCGCCGCCGCCGGGATTGTCGGCGACGTCGGCGATAATAGTCGAAGGCGTTGTGTGGTCTTCGCCCCGCGCCACAGCGCCGGCGATGCAGTCTTCAAGCGACGTGAGGTTGGGTGTGAAGCGCTCGCGATAGTTCCAAACGCGTTCGGCGAGGTCGCGGCAAATCCGCCGTGCCGTCGCCATGTCGTCGCGCGTCGTCACCAGGAAGGCCATGCCATTTTGCGGCGTGTCGCCATAGGTGAAGCCACCCGCGATGGAGATGTTCATGACCGTGTCGTCGATCAGGGTCTGGCCATAATCGATGATCTCGCCATACGGGCCGCTGGCGGTAAGCTGCGTGACTTGTGGGGCGACCAGGGGCAGGCGAATGAACGCTGTCGTTGCCGTGACGTTGCCAAGGAGCTCATGCATCGAGCCTGCAGCTTCGACGCCGCGTTCGTATTGGTCGACGTGGGGGTTGGTGCGATAGATGATCAAGGCGTCGGTGGCGTCGACCATTTCCTCGGAAATGTTGGTATGCAAATCGAGTGTCGAGATGATCGGCACGTCCGGGCCGACAACATCGCGGGCCATTTTAAAAAGCACACCGTCGGGATCCGGTATTTCCGTTGAAACCGCCGCGCCATGTTCGCCGAAATAGACTCCGTCCAAGGGCATCGCGGCTTCCAGGCGTTCGCGCATTTCCGCTTGAAGCTCGAGAAAGAATTCGTGATCGATCGGCCCCGCCGCGCCTACGTCAGCGTTTACGATTGGTACCGGCGTCCAAGGCCCGGCCTGGTTCATGGCATGGATGAAGCCGGTCATCGTGCCAACCATGCGCGGGTGTTCACGCGCCGCGTCTGCCATGATCTCGTCCCCGTAAAGCAGGACCTTTTCCTCGAAGTCGGCCCGCCCGACCGGCGGCGCGAAGCGGTTGCTTTCGATGTGCAGCGCTAGGATGGCAATCCGTTTCCCCGTTCGCTCAGCCATGCTCATACCCTCTTTTCAATCACGTTGTTTCGAGCTTACCGGTGCGGCTACATTCTGTTCAACCGCGCGCGCAGCGTGGGCTGGTGTTTTCGAAAGGACATAGACGGGAATAAGGCCGCACACGCTGGCGATCGCCAGTGCCATGAAGGCATCCTGAAAGCCTGCGGAATTCGCCTGCGCGTAGACGACTTCTCCCAGATAGTGCAGGGCGCCGGGGTGCTCCAACGCGTCCGCAACCCCGGCCTCGGAGAATACGCGGCGGACGGCGGCGAGGAATGCCTGACTGGTCGGGCTGGCTGCGGTCTGCGTTGCGGTTATGGCGTCACTATGGAAGGGGACGCGGGTTTCCAGAAACGCGACGACGATATTGAGCGAAAACGCCGCCCCCAGCATGCGGATAAAATTCACAGCGCCCGACCCTTGGTTGACCTGTTCCATGGGTAGCGATTTGAGTGCCGCGGCGTTAACAACGGGTGTCGTGAAAGCGATGCCGAGCCGAATGAAGAGTGTGAAGGCCACGAACGTCCAGAAGGGCGTATTCACGTCCGTGCCGGAAAGCAGGAAAAACCCCGCCGCGAACCCCCCAAGGCCGATGCATATCAGTACTTGCGGCGAGATGGTGTCCGATATCCGGCCCGCGATCGGGAACAGGATTAGCAGGGAAAGCCCGCCCGGCATCAACAATAGGCCCGCGCGCAATGGCGTGTAGCCTTGTATCTGCTGTACGAAAACGGGAATGAGAAAAGTCGACGTTAGAAACACACCGCCGGCGAAGAAGGAAATAATCGAAGCGGATGAAAACCGCAGATTGAGGAACAACCTCACATTCAGCAAGGGCGAGGGGATGTAGGTTTCCCAGGCGACAAACCCGAGTGCCGCCGTCGTGCCGCACGTGAAAAGCAGAACGACCTTGTCCGAACTCCAACCGTCGCGGGTTCCGCTGCTCAAGGCGAGGAGCAATGTAAATAGAGAGATGCACATGAGGGCGAAGCCGGTGAGGTCGAACGGTGGAATGCGCGATGGCATCTTCCGGCTCGGTAGGAACACAAGCCCTAATCCGAGTGCCAGGACCGTACTGGGGACGGTGAGAAAGAACGCATAACGCCAATTGAACCATTCGATGGCGAAACCGCCCAGCGTTGGTCCCATCGCGGGTGCAAAGACAATCCCCATCGAGAACAACCCCATCGCGGTGCCACGCCGGCTCGGCGGAAATACCTTAAAGCAGATCGCCATGGCGAGCGGCTGAATGATTCCCGCTGTCAACCCTTGCAGCAAGCGGCCGGCCGTCAGGGTTTCCGCGTTCGGCGCAAGGCCGCTCATCACAACGCCGACGAGGAATCCAAGCAAGGAGGTGAAATAAGTCGCACGTTCGCCGAAAATCGAGACGAGCCACGCCTGCAAAAGCATGCCCGCCGTCATCGCGGCGAAAAAGCCCGACGAAAGCCACTGCGCTTCGTCGCGGCCAATGCCGAACGCACCCATGATATCCGGGAACGCGACATTGACGGTGGTTTGCGACAAAACCATCGTCATCGCGCCGAGCATGCAGGTCATCGCTGCGAGCCATTGGTAGCCCGGACCATAGCGCTCGAATAGGTCCTCGATGCTTTCGACGGCCAAGGGTTCTGTCTTTCAGTGAGCGTTTCACGACCATCGCCCGCGCCGGACGCATTTTAAATCAGGTTCGATCGGGCGGCGTGCAAGCAGAGAAATGTTGCAAAAAAAACCCCAACGAATGGGATTGCCTAGCATGAATTTCGGGTAGGAGTAAGGGGCGCGCCAATTTGTCTGAATTTAGGACGGTTGCAGCGCCGTAGACGTGCGAATGCCTTCTATACGACCAAATTCAGTATCGCACCTCTGGGAATGGCGGCTCTTGCGGCGGAAACAGGTTCACGGACAGCTTGAGCGTCAATTTTTTGTTCTTCTGAGGCATTGGGGGGCGGATTGCGATTTTCCGCCGAATTCTGATCTATTTTCCCCGGCTCCGTTGTCCTAACGTCTCGCGGTAATGAAACCACGGTGCTGCGAACCGGCGAACCAAGGGAATCAATTGCCATTACAATGAGTTGGTCAGATTAATTAGCGTGTTTTGTGATGCTTTCGCAAGCATTGGAACTATCTTCGCTTTCTGGATCAAAAGGCATCAGAATGATGGGTAGCTCTTCAAGCGCCGTTAGGCGTTTGTTAATGGCTCGTTCGATATCCGCGTCTGAAATATTCATTTTGCCCTCTATCGACCTAAATTGGTCTCGCAATATTGGCTTGATCTTAGCCATTGCTTAGTCGGCATGCAGTGATGCCCATCACCTCGCGGAGAAGAAGGCGCGCCTACCACCGAACATCGCACAATGCGAATTTTCCACACCGGTGCGATTTGTTATGCTAATTACGCGCAGACGTGCTCCGGGGGATGTGAATATGCAAAAAGTGTTAGCGGTATTGTTCGTTGGATTGCTGGTTGCCGGTTGCCTACGGACGGATCGGATACGGGCAGGCGAAAATGGTGTTTGGATTGGGGTGAAGAATACCTCCTACGAAAAGGTCTGGAAGGCCGCCAATGCTGTAATGGCGCGGCGGCTCAATGTAACCGAAGCGGACCGCGAAATGGGTACGATCGTTGGACGTGATAACAAAAGTGGATTCCTGTGGAACCAAACCGTCGCGTTTTTTATGTGGCCGACTGAAAACAGCGACGCGGGATATTCGATTGATGTTGGGAACTATATCGGCAGCGTATGGCGCGAGACGGAAATCGACTGGAAAACGGTTATCGTCGATGAATTGAAGAAAGAGCTGGGTGCGCTTTAGGATCGCGCACGGGTTTCTATTTAATTCACCTTAATTCGCGCGCATAGCGCATTTCCGAGCTGCTCGCCGGCGACACGGTGCCCGGTCTCGTTCCAATGCCCCGTTCCCATGCGCGTATTTTTAAAGCCGTGTAGAAATTCCTTATAGGTGTCGGCGTAAGCCCGAAGGGGGGCCAGCAAGGTTACCGCGGGTATCATGTGCCGTTTTGCGAATTTCGCGATGCGGTGGTCGGGGTAGTCGAGGTTCTCAACGCCCAAAGCGTGCGCAAACTCCTGGCGAACATTTATATCCGGGTAAACCTGAACCGGCGCGACAAGGTTGGTGATCCAGAATTCGGCTCCCGCTGAAGAAACGTCGTCGCGTAACGCTAATAATAGCGCTTCGGTGGTTGCCCAGGCGCGCCGCCAAGCCGGTGTCGACGGTACTTTGAAGATATCGTAGTCGCGGCTGGTTGGGTCGAATATGACTTTCCTCGATGCTTTTTTGCCGCGTAGCAGGCCTTTTGCGCGGCTAGAGAATTCGCGAACCAATTGAAAGAGACGAGAAGCATTGATGATTGTGTTGAAACTGTTGCGCCATAGCATCTTCGATTTGAAGCGGTTTGATTTCGTATTGCTGTCATCGAGCTTTAAGGTGCCGTTATCCAAAATGAAATAAACACGGTCTTCATGCCCATCGAGAGCACGCTCATTGTTCCAAACATCATTGCCGGTAAAAAATGCAAGCAGCACGAAGTCCGGCGTGTACTTCATGACATTGTGTTGGAAGGTTAACCGCTGTTGCGCGGTACCGTGCCCCGATACGCTGAAGTTCAGAACCTCCACGGCCGCGCCAAGGCAGTTTCCGAGGTTATCCTGAAGGATGGATGGGAATGTCTTTTCCTGTGGTACAGCCATGGCTTCGCTCATCGAATCGCCGATAATTGCGATCCGTAATGTTCCCGCCGGTTTTTCAACAGGGTGGCTCTTGTCTCTAAAGCCTTCATCGTTGTTCACAATTATGGCTTCGCCCTCGGTCATCCATTTGCCCGAAATTCCCGGTTGCGGCGACCAGCCACGCAATGTCTCCAATCGATGGAATACCGGATAGGCGACACCAGCGGCGCGAAGCCCTATTTCCACCACGATGCCAGCGAAAATGATGCTGGAAAAAATCAAGGCCCATTCGCGTTTTCCAGGCATCAAGCCGATTGGCCTCCGGCCGCTTCGAATTCCGCCTTGAACCGTGTTGCCCATTCGACGTTGAGGCCGTCGGATTGCTTTGTGATGTTCGGTAGTGAAGTCGGCGATACCGGCGCTGCCGGCGCACCGATGTGAGCGATTGCCTCACTCGCAATATTTTGGGGACTGGCGACGAAGGCGTCATAATCGACGCGAAACGGCGACAATTTGTTCTGGTCGAAGAATGTCTGCCAACCAAGCCGCTGGACCTTTAGATGATCGTGGCACCATTGAATGAGTTTGGCGTCGTATACCGGGGCCGCCTTTGGTGAATCATGCAAAGACGTCCATTGTCCGGTCTGCAGCGCGCGCGCTTGAGACACCGCCTGTGCAAGGTGATCCTCGCGCTCTAAATAAATAACCTTCGCGTTTTTCATCTGGCTCAGAACGCCGGATAGGATCATGAATTGAAGGTGATCGTAATGAACCTTTACGCCAAATACGCCGTTAGCTGATGTCCGTCGTGGAAAAAGGTTTTCGACAAAACTTTGTAGCGTTTCGGGTTTGAAACGCGCGACGAGTTTTAAGAATGTTCCGTAAAAACCAAAATATTCATGCGGCGCGCCCATTATTCCAGTGCGCCAGAGTGTTTGCGAGAAATACGTACCACCGGCGCGAGGGGTCGAAGCGATCAAGTAGAATGTCCGTGGCGGCGTAGCGACCTGGAAATCATAAAGGGCGTTTTCGAATTTTGGTTCGAATGTCCCAGCTTCGTTTGTAGTCGGCGCCATGGTCGGGTGGTCTAACGTGGATTTCTGACAAAAGAAAGCGTGCTATTGGTAAAAAATTTATGTAAGCTTGCTTACGGTAAGCATAGCAACTATATGTCTGCTTATGGTTCAAAATTCGCTTGATCAGCTGCTCGGATTCCTCGTGAACGATGTTTCGCGCCTGATGCGTACGCGTTTCGACAGTCGCGCGCGCGATTTGGGGCTCACGCGCCCGCAATGGCGCGTGTTGGTGTTTCTTGCGCGTAGCGAAGGCATCAACCAAAGCGGGTTGGCGGAAATCATAGAGGTCGAACGGATGACACTTGGTCGCATGATCGATCGTCTGGAAGCGGCCAATTTGGTCGAACGACGTCCGGACGTGAGTGACCGGCGAGTACACCGGCTATATCTGAGCGACAAGGCCAGACCTCTCTTGGATGAAATGGTTGTATTGGCGAACGAATTGCATGACGAAGCGTTGGACGGTCTTTCCGACGATGACCGAAACACACTGCGGTCGCTATTGACCGTAATTAAGAACAACCTTTCTGCGCGGCAAACGGCGAACGATAGCGCGCCGTTGGTGGAAATGCGTCACGCGCAGGCAGGAGGCATGGATGACTGAAACAACAACACCGCCGAATCCACCGCGGCGACAACGCCGTTTTATGCGGTTTATGGTGCGGTTGGTACTAATGGTCGTGGTGCCCGGTGTAGCGGCTCTCGTCGGTGCTTTTTTCTATGTGACTAGCCAGCGCTATGTGACAAGCGAGAACGCCTACGTCAAAGCGGACAAGGTTACGATCGCATCCGAAGTGTCCGGCAAGGTCATGGTTGTCGATGTCCGTGAGCATGACACGGTCGAGAAGGGGCAGCTAATGTTCCGTATCGATGATGAGCCCTACCGTATCGCGCTTGACGACGCCAATGCGCAACGCGAACGCATTCGCCAAGAAGTTGAGTCGCTACGCGCGGCTTACCGGGTAAAGCAGGCGGAATTGAAGCTCGCCAAGGAAGACCTCGCATATTTCGAACGCACATTCAAACGACGGCAGAAATTGCTGAAACGAGGGAATGTTTCGGAGGAAAGGTTTGACCAGGCGCGGCGTAACGAGAATGGCGCACGGCAAAAAATTGCCATTTTAAAAAGTGAGATTAGGCGAATCCTAACGGGGCTTAACGGTAAGCCGGATATGAAAGCGGAGGAATATCCGAAGTTCTTGCAAGCGCAAGCGGCATATGACCGACGCCTACTCGATCTGCAGCGCACCATGATTTACGCGCCGGCGTCGGGCCGTATCAGTAAAATTGAATTGGAACCGGGCGAATTCGTAAAATCGGAGGAACCACTTTTTGCGGTGATCTCCGATCAAGATGTCTGGGTCGAGGCGAACCTAAAAGAAACCCAACTCACTCACATACAAGTTGGTCATAAGGTATCGGTTGAGATCGATGCGTACCCCGACGTCATTTGGAACGCCGTGGTCGAAAGCATAAGCCCCGCTACTGGAGCGGAATTTGCGATATTACCGCCGCAAAACGCGACTGGGAACTGGATCAAGGTGGTACAAAGACTTCCGCTCAGGCTCGTATTCGAGGACCCGAAAGGAGGGCCGATTTTGCGTGCCGGCATGAGCGCGGTTATCGAAATAGATACCGAACATGAGGCGGTCCTGCCGAGCTTTGTGAAGGACGCGCTCGCCTGGGTTCAACTGGGCAAGTGAGTGAGCCGAGCTATCCACGCCGCGTCGCTTCCTTCGACGAAAGTGTAGATGTCGTCGTTGTTGGCTATGGTTTCGCCGGGGCTGTTTCGGCGATCGCCGCGCATGACGCCGGGGCAAATGTTCTGCTTATCGAAAAGATGGCCGACCCCGGCGGCATTTCGGTCTGCGCCGGTGGCGGGTTGCGCCTGTCGCGTGACCGTGACGCCGCACTTTCTTATCTAAAGGCGACTAACGACGGGACCACGCCGGATGACGTGATTGCCGCTTTCGTGGACGGCATGTTCGAGATCGAAGATTTCGTCGCTGAATTGGTCAAGGTCAATGGCGCGGAAATCGTCCGAAACGAACGGCCAGGCAATTATCCGTTTGCGGGCTACGATTCGATGTATTTCCTGGAGATCGACAACGTCCCCGGCTTTGACCGCGAAACCGGATATCCGCATGCGCGCTCGCTACGCAACGGCACCAATATGATGAAGGTGCTGGAGGACAATGTGAATGCGCGCGGCATTACCGTGCGCTTCTCGACACCCGCCGGCAGGCTTATCACGGACGCTGATGGCGCGGTACAGGGTCTCTGGCTTGATGGACCGGACGGTCCGCGCGCGGTGTGTGCCCGCAAAGGCGTTATTCTTGCCTGCGGCGGTTTCGAGGCGAATCCGGCGATGCAGCGTCAATACTGGCAACTCAATCCGGTCCAGTCGGCGGCGTTTCGTGGCAATACGGGTGACGGTATCCGCATGGCAACCGATGTCGGCGCCGATTTGTGGCACATGTGGCACTTCCATGGCTCCTACGGCTTCCGGCATTCCGACCCGGAGTTTCCCTTCGCAATCCGCATGAAACGGCTGCCGGACTGGGTGCCGGAAGTGCGCGAAACCGAAGCGGTGATGAGCTGGATTTTGCTCGACCGAAAAGGCCGCCGCTTCATGAACGAGTATGAGCCCTACGTGCAGGATACCGGCCACCGTGCGCTTGACCGGATGGATCCATCGACTGTCGAGCAACCCTTCATTCCATGCTACGCGATTGTTGATGAGGACGGCCGCCAGATGTACCCGCTTGGCGGTGTCGTCTTTAACGACCGCGATGTGACGCCCTATGAATGGAGCGCCGACAATTTGAAGGAAGTGCAGAACGGTATTCTAACGAAATGCGCCACGGTCGGGGAACTGGCCGAAATAATTGGCTGCGATACGGCGATATTGCAGGCGAGCCTCGACCAATGGAACGCCGCCTGTGCGGCGGGTGAAGACACGGCGCATGCTCGTCCGCCACAGACCATGGCGCCAATCCGAAAACCGCCTTTCTATGTCGGCGAAATCTGGCCCGTGGTATCGAATACCCAGGGCGGTCCCGTGCACGACACGAAACAGCGCGTTTTGAATGCTTACGGTGAACCGATCCCGCGTTTGTATGAAGCCGGTGAAGTCGGGAGTATTTGGGGGCACTTATATCTGTCGGGCGCGAACCTCTCAGAGTGCTTCATCGGTGGCCGGATCGCGGGCCGCGAAGTGGCGGGTCTTAACGAGCTTCCAGAAACGACAGGATAGCGTCATTAAATTCCGCCGGGGCTTCGATGTTGCAAAGATGACCCGCGTCTTGAATTTCGACGAACCGTGCATCGGAGATTTGTGCCGCGATCTCGCGCCCAAGTCCGGGCCGGTTTAGGCGGTCGTCGCCGCCATAGACCAAAAGCGTCGGCACGCTGATCGCCTCCAGGGCTGCCGAACGGTCATAGTAGGTCGAGGCCTCTATCGTCTTTATGTAGCTTTCCTTATGAAGCGTGGCGATGCTCTCGACGAGTTGATCGAAATGCGCGTCGGTCGAACGCCGGCCCATAAGGGATTTGGCGATTCCAGGCGCGATGTCCTTTGGTTCTTTACCATCTTCGACAAGGGGTTTCTTACGCAGCCGCAAAAACGCATCGCGCTCCGCAGGCGTTCTTTGCGCGAAGCTGGCGCGGGTCCCCGACAAGGTCAACGTCGTCACCCGGCCCGGATACCGCGCGACGAAATCGAGGGCGATGCGGCCGCCCATCGACAAACCGACGATATGCGCATTGTCGGCTTCTAGGTGGTCCAACAGGCGGACGATATCCTTGGCGAAATCGCCAAAGTCGAGCGGGCCGTCATAATCATCGGAGAGGCCATAGCCCCGCGCATCCCAAGCGACCGCGTGATAGGCCGGGGCGAAAGCTCGCAATTGTGTGTGCCAATTCGTGCGGTTCCCGCCGATGCCGTGAAGGAACAGTACGACTTCCCCCATACCCATATGGTCGTACGCGATGCGGGGTTTGCCGGGAACGAAATCAGTCTGGATGGTGATACTCATTGTGCGCACCGATTGTTCGGGGGAGGGTGAAACGAAATTAGACAACAATCATTCGCCTTCAGCCAGCCTTAGTCAGGTTGCGTTTCCCCAAACCCGCATCCTAGACTCCTGACAACGGTGACCGGCGCTGCCAGGTCGAGCAAATGTAATTTAGGTTAGGGAGGACAGGCCATGCGGGCATCCACGAAATTGCGGGCGTTGATCGAGGGAGACGATATCGTCGTCGCGCCCGGTTGTTATGACGGACTGTCGGCGCGGCTCGTCGAGAGTGCGGGGTTTCCGGCTGTCTATGTCAGCGGTGGCGCGATGGCGCGCAGTACGGGCATCCCCGACATGGGATTGATTAGCCTGTCGGAGATCGCGCAACGGCTCGGTCAGATCGTCGATGCGATCGGCATTCCCGCGATTGCCGACATGGACACCGGGTACGGTAACGCGCTAAACGCGCGCCAGGCGATCCGCGCCTTCGAGCGGGCCGGAGTGGCCGGCTTCCATCTTGAGGACCAGACTTTTCCGAAACGGTGCGGCCATTACGATGACAAAAGCCTCGTGCCGACCGACGAGTTGTGCCAGAAGATTCGCGCGATCAAGGACGCCTCGGAGGATCCCGACATGGTCCTGATCGCCCGCACCGACGCCATCGCGGTCGAGGGATTCGACGCCGCCATCGACCGTATGCATGCCTATATGGAGGCTGGCGCGGATGTTGCCTTCGTCGAGGCACCGACGACCGAAGCGGAAATTGAGGCGGTCGCCGAGCGTATCCCGGGGCCGAAGCTGATCAACATGTTTCTTGGTGCGAAAACGCCCTTGCTGTCGGTCCAGCGGCTGAAGGAAATCGGATACAAGATCGTCATCATCCCGAGCGACACCCAGCGCGCCGCGATTAAGGCGATGCAGAAGGCGCTAGAGACGATCCAGCGTGATGGGCACAGCGGTTCGATGGCCGACGAAATGGCATCGTTCCAGGACCGTGAGGCAATCGTCAACACGGCGCGCTTCATCGAAGTCGACCAACGTTACGCGAGTTAGGAGCCAATCATGGCGGTAAGCCTCGACAGCTTCGGTGCGGAGCGGGTCCTGTCTGTCGGCAATGCCGAATTTCGATACTTCAGTCTGACCGCCGCAGCGGAAGCGGGGATCGGCGACGTGGCCCGGTTGCCATATTCGCTGAAAGTGTTGCTGGAGAATCTGCTGCGTCACGAAGACAGTGTATCGGTCTCTGCGGAAGATATCACGCAGCTCGGTACCTGGACGACAGCCTGCAAGGGCGGCCACGAAATCAGCTTCCATCCGGCTCGTGTGATGATGCCGGATTCCTCTGGGGTGCCGCTGCTGGCCGATCTTGCGGCGATGCGGGATGCGATGGTCCGGCTTGGCGGTGATCCGGGATCGGTCAATCCCATGGTGCCGCTCGACTTCATTATTGACCATTCGGTCGTCGTGGACGTCGCTGGCAGTTCCGATGCGCTGGCGCAAAATATGTCGAATGAGTTTGCGCGGAACGAGGAGCGTTATCGATTCCTGAAATGGGGTCAGCACGCGTTCCGTAATCTGCGCGTTTTGCCGCCGGGCGCGGGTATCTGCCATCAGATTAATCTCGAATATTTATCCCGGGTGGTGTGGACCGAAGAGCGTGATGGCGCGACCTTCGCCTACCCTGATTGCCTGTTAGGGATGGATAGTCACACGCCGATGGTGAATGGCCTTGGCGTCGTTGGGTGGGGCGTTGGCGGACTCGAGGCGGGGACGGCGATGTTGGGCCAGCCTGTCTCGATGCAGGTTCCTGATGTTGTCGGATGCCGTCTTGTTGGTGCGTTGCGCGAAGGCGTTACCGCGACCGATCTTGTGTTGAGCATCACGAAGATGTTGCGTGACCGGGGCGTGGTGCAGAAGTTCGTCGAATTTTGCGGACCGGCCCTCGACGGGCTTCGCATGGCAGACCGCACGACGATAGCGAATATGGCGCCGGAGTATGGCGCGACGATGGGTTTCTTTCCGGTCGACAAAGAGACTGTTGCCTACCTAGCCGGAACGGGACGTGATGCGGCGCAGGTCGCACTGGTCGAAGCTTACGCGAAGGCGCAAGGAATGTGGCGGGACGCGGAAACGCTGGAGCCTCTCTTCAGCGATTTGGTTGAGTTCGATCTCAACGCCGTTGCGCCGACGATGGCGGGACCGCGCCGTCCGCAGGAAAAAACGCCATTGGAGGAAGTTCCGGCGAGCTTTCAAAATGTGTTGCCGGAGCTGGCCAGTGGTGATGCGGAAGCGCCGGTGGCGGGCCAGGAATTTTCAATTCGGCATGGTGACATCGCCATCGCGGCGATTACAAGCTGTACGAATACCGCGAACCCGGATGTGATGATCGGCGCGGGTCTGCTGGCGCGGAATGCCGTCGCGCGGGGCCTGAAAACAAAACCGTGGGTAAAAACATCTCTCGGGCCGGGGTCGCGCGTCGTTGCGGATTACTTGGAACGGGCAGGGCTCATGACGCCACTTGAGGCGCTTGGTTTCCATGTCGTGGGTTACGGCTGCACGACGTGCATGGGCAATTCCGGCCCGCTTGACCCAGCGGTTGCGGACAGCGTCGATGCCGGCGGTATCGTCATGGGGGCGGTCCACTCCGGAAATCGCAATTTCGAAGGGCGCGCGCATCCACAATGCAAGGTGAACTATTTGGCTTCGCCGCCACTGGTCGTGGCCAGTGCGCTCGCCGGGTCGCTGAATATCGATTTGACCTCGGATGCGCTGGGCGAGGGGGCTGATGGCAAACCCGTATATCTGCGGGATATTTGGCCGAGCCGCGATGACGTGCGGGGCGTAATGGACCAATGCGTTACACCCGACATGTTCCGCGACCGGTATCGCGATGTTGGTGAAGGCAGCGACGAATGGCGTCAGCTCGAGGCCGATCAGGGAGATTTGTTCGGCTGGACGGCGACAAGCACCTATATCCGCCGCCCGCCATTCTTTGATGACATAACCGCCGAAGTGCCACCTGTCGGTGATATTATTGGCGCGCGTGCGCTGGCGATATTCGGCGACTTCGTGACCACTGATCACATTTCACCGGTTTCCGCTATTCCAGTCGACAGCCTCGCCGGGGAGTATCTTCGCGAGCGGCAAGTCGCGCCGGAGGATTTGAGTTCTTACGCTCAACGCCGTGTTAATCATGACGTGATGCTGCGTGCGACGTTCAATCAGTCGCGGATCAAGAACGAGATGCGCCCCGGTACCGAAGGGGGCCTCACACGCTATATGCCCGACGATGTTCTGATGTCGATCTTCGAGGCGGCTCAGCGCTACCGGGATTCAAACGTGCCGATGATTGTTATTGGCGGCCGTGATTATGGCCAGGGATCGTCCCGGGATTGGGCGGCGAAGGGCACGAGCGCGCTCGGCGTCAAGGCGGTGATCGCCGAGGGGTTGGAACGGATACATCGCTCGAACCTGGTTGGCATGGGCGTCCTCCCGCTTCAGTTCCCCGAGGGCGTGACCCGGCTGACGCTCGGCCTTGATGGCAGCGAGACATTTGAACTGACGGGGTTGGAGACGGGAATAGAGCCCGGCATGCCCGTCTGGTGCCGGATAAATCGCGCCGATGGCCAATGTGAATCACTGTCCCTGATCTGCCGTCTCGATACCGCGGTGGAGGTCGAGTATTACCGGCATGGCGGCAGCCTCCATTATGTGTTGCGGAGCATGCTTTCCGCGACCGCCTGATGGCGCGCGGTGTTGCCTTCCTTCTTTGTGTGGCGGCGCTGCTGGCCGCGCCGTGGGTTGCGCGTGCCCAGCAGCGGCCCGTCGATCTAGAGTTGGTTCTCGCGGTCGACAATTCGCTCAGCGTCAATCAGCGCGAATTCGCCTTACAGATATTGGGTATCGCCGACGCGTTCGGCGATACCGACGTTGTGCGCGCGATACTCTCCCATGATGGCATAGCGGTCGCCTTGGTGCTGTGGTCGAACCACGAACAACAGGAAACCGGCGTCGATTGGACACTGCTGCGTGACAAGGATTCGATCGCGGCCTTCGCGGCGAAAGTCGCGCGCGTTTCGCGGATCGAGGTGTCCGGTGGCACGGGAATCGGCGCGGCATTGACCTACGCGCTGCGGCTGTTCGGCGCGAACGCCTTTAGCGGCGAACGCCGCACCATCGATATCTCCGGCGACGGACAAAACAACATGGGGATCGAACCGAGCGCCGTGCGCGACAAGGCCGCGGCGCTCGGCATCACGATCAACGGGCTGGCGATCCTCGACGAGGAACCGCGCCTGGATCGCTACTATGCGGCAAGTGTCGTCGGCGGGCCGGGCGCGTTCCTGGAAACCGCGACCGACTTCGACGCCTTCGCCGCCGCGATGCGCCGCAAACTGCGCCGCGAAATCGGCGGCCAGCCCGTTGCGGTCAATTCAAGCGATTAGTGTGTGCTCATCATCCAAACGCGCTAACCGTGTTGGCGTAAAATTAAAGGGGACATAATGGTTGGCAGATTCAGATCAGAGGCGCACCATTTTGTGTGAATAAGCGGACACAACGAGGTTTCCGGTAGATGGTAGACTGCGTCGTATGGCGTGAGATGCCGTTCATGGCAATGCTTGTGATCTGTTAGTTGGACTAGTTGCGGCTTTAAAGCCAAACGTGATGCTTTCGGCGATCTCATAGTGCCGCAAGAACCTGTGCGAGCAGGCTCAGGATTCGGGCTCGCCACCAGTTGTTGCGGATCGTACGTGCTTCGATGATGGCGTGCCTGAATAGGGTTTGGGCATCGTCGGGCCGGTTCGCGGCGGCGAAGTCGCCGGCGGCACGGGCCAAGGTTGCCGCACGGTCGAAGGCGCTTTCGATGCGCGCGGTCGCGGCGAATGCACGCGGCATGAGTTTTGGCCCTTCTGGGGCCGGGGCGGCGATCGTGATTCGCCAGACGGTACGCGCGCGAAGGGCTCGGCTCTTGATTGAAGCAAGGGTGGCGAAAGCCGTCTCGTTTTCCCCTAGCGACGCCCAGACGGCGGCAATCCGCGCGCGCGCCGAGTCCGCTGCGAAGGGACGTTCGATATCGAGGCTGACGATGGCGGCGCGCCGGAGTGTCGGCCGGGCCTCATCGGGGCGGCCATTTTGCCGTTGCGCGGCGGCGATGTTCGTCAGAGCCAAGGCGTGGAGTTGCGGTGTACGAATACGGTCCGCCGTGGCCAATGCTTCTGCGAGATTTCCGGCTCGGGCCATTAGTCCGGCGGCTTGCGCCAGTGCGGTGTGGTCGCGGCCGCTATCGCCGATCCGTGCCAACAGGCGCACTGCCTTCGCAGGGTCGTCGATCTTTGTATAGGCCGTTGCAATCGCACCAAGCGCCATGGCATCCGGTGCGGGACCGTTGACGTAGTCCGCAACCGCGGCAATTGCGCGTTCTGCGCGAGCCCGTTCATTGCGCCTAGCGAGAGCGACGGCTAGTTCCCCGGCGATTTCCGCCGAGGCCGCCCGGTCCTCCAACCGAGGCAGCAACTTGAGCAAGGCCTCGAACGCCTTGAACGGGCTCCCTTCGTTTTGCGCGATTGCCAGCAATGCTCGCGCCCGGTTCCAGTTGTCGGGAATTGTCGCCGCCAAGGCGCTAGCTTCATCGATTTGCCCGGCTTTGACGAGCGCGATTGCTGTTTCTCGAAGGGACACCAGGACAAGGCGCAAATCCGTAAGCAGCTTTATAGTAGCCCGCGCATCCTCCATGCGCCCGGCCCGTGCGAAAGCCCGTATCACGTCGCGGAGCGCCCAGTCACGATAGTCATCGCGGGTAATAACCCTAGCCGCCTGCAATGCTTCTATTACAAGGCATTCAGTGGTTACCGCACGTAAGCATTCGCGCGGAGCGCCCGTGTTTGTTTTCGCCACGTTTGGTTTCCCGGATTCAAGCAGGTCGCGAGTTGCCGGATTTGAGGCGAGCGCATGGCGCGCTTGCTCTATTTGCGAATTACGCGCCTCGGTTAGTTTTCGGTTCAGGGCTTCCGCCCGTCCGACCCTCTCCATATGTTCGAGAAGGTTCTCGTTCGCTAAGCCATCGACCGAAAGATTACTTTGTTTCTGATAGGCGCGTATCGCTCTGCGCGTGTCCGCCGTTAGCCGGCCGTCCGCTGGCCCCGCGAACAAATTGAATTCGACCAGATACTCTTGAACGCTTTCGACCACGGGGGACCATACGAAAAGATCATCTTGAGCTGCTTGAAATTCCGGAGAATAAGTTGGTCTTGCGGCGAAAGGGGATTGCGTGCCGGCGGTGTAAACCGCGAGGAGGAAGCCAATGAAAAGGATCTTACACCGTAAGCTCATATTGCCCTTTATGACCAATACGTATGGAGGGACGATATATTATCATGGCTTTATGGCCGCGCCTGGTAATTTGGTTCGGTTGACGGTTTTGCGTAGAGTTTTCAATAAACGCGGTTTGAATTCATCACGGTGGCATGAGACCCGTGCAAATCTGATGAACGTTGCCATTGTTTGGACCGTGGTTGAAGGGTAAGCAGGGAAGCCG
>JAJFJC010000206.1 GCA_021774385.1 Alphaproteobacteria bacterium | reverse complement strand
CCGTAATCGGCGAGATGCGCGCTGGTGGTCCAAACCTTTTGACCATTAACGACCCATTTGTTGCCCTTGAAGTCGGCCCGGGTTGTCGCGCCAGCGAGATCGGACCCGCTGCCCGGTTCGCTGAACAGCTGGCACCAAGTGTCTTCGCCCGTCAGGCTGCGGCGCAAGAACTTCTCTCTATGCATATCGGTGCCGTGCGCCTGGATGGTCGCACCGGCGAGAATTGCGGCACCCTTCTTTGCCACACCCGGGGCGCCGGCACGTTTGAGTTCTTGATCGACAGTCCGTACGAGCGCCACGGGCAGGTCGCGACCGTACCAATTCCGCGGCCATTGCGGGGCACCCCAGCCGGAAACGGCCAGCCTGTCGCGCCATTCGAAAAGGCCAAGATCGAGATCCCAGTTCTCGTCAAGCCACGCGCGCAGCTCCGTGCGGACGGATTCGTCGGTGACCGTTTCGGGTTTGCGGGTGATGTCGTCGCTCATTTGGTCCTCTCTATCCTTGGTGTATCGCGCGTTTGTCGTGCCATGTAAGCCCCGACGTCATCCGGTGCGAAGGTCATCAAGCTAAATCAATCGGCATTGTTGCCACCGCCATAGCTGTTGCTCGGTGTGGGTTGCCAGCCCTTGAGGTGTTCTTCCTGTGGTTTGTAGACCTCGATGTGGATAGGAAAGCACGGGGCCGTGTCACTGGAATGTCCCGCACCGCAATCGCCGCCGGGGCAGGTGGAAAGCGCGGCGAGGAGATTGATTTCGGCGAAGAGTTCAATGAAATCGCCGGGCCGCGCTGGACTCGCCTTCATGAAGTACTCGTTCGTGTCGCGTGTATAGCCCGTGCACATAAAAACATTCACCACGTCATGGACGTGGGTTTCCGCCTCGGCCAGCGGCAGTCCCTTCGCCGCCGCCAGGGCTCGTGTGAGGGTGGAATGGCAGCAATAATTGTAGTCGGTACCCGTCAGCATGTGATTGGTGTAAGGATCGCAACGAGTGCCGATCACGTCATGGACGCCGGCGCCGAACTCGTCGAACCCGTACCAGTCCAGCGTGTCGTGAGTGATGGTCGCCATTGGGCGGAAGCGAGGGAAGTTGCTCCACAGGCGGTCACCGGTGCTGATATGCGTCGCATGTAAAGCCCTCGTCTTGCCGCTGTAGAAGCGTTCCGACAGATCGTCGGCATTCCAAAGGTTCAAATCTCCGACCTGGGTCCCCTCGTTGTTCCGGATACGAAACAGGTGGCCGGCTGGGACTTCGAACGCCCGCGCGTCGCGGGGTGGCACGACTACCGTGTCGACAAGGGTCATGTCACGCCGGACGGTCTCGTAAAAACTCCGATCGAAATCGGGCAGCTTGTCCAAGGTGTAAACCGTTACCGGTGGCACCGCTCGCCTGGCCGCGGCGTCCGCTGGTTCTTGATATTGTGCTGGTATCGCCATGATAGCTCCTTTGGTTTCAACGCCAGGGTATCGTCGAATCAGCGACGGTTATCGCAGAAAATCGAAATTTAGTCTGACTATTCGATACCCACCATTTCCGTCTCACTGTGGAAGATTTGCATGGCGTCGTAATCGACCCATTGGCGCATATCGTCTGGCTTAAAGTGTTCGCGATAGGCCGCCCAACCATCAGCGTTTGGAAAGTAGAGTTCCGCCATGCCGGCATAAGGCTCGGTATCCGGTTCCAAGCTATGGCTGACCACGTAGCGGAAGCCGCCCACGGCTTCCATGGATCGTTGGACGTTGGGCACGTGCACGTCGAGCCAATAATCGAATAGTGCGTTGCGGTCGGTATTCCGTTGCACTGCGACGAGGAAGGTCACTTTAAAGAAACCGCTTCTGGTACAGGGGAAAGGCGGGTTCAATGTCAGTGGGGTGAGCGGAAGAACGCCGTCCATCACGACATATTCTCTTGTCGCCCACGGCCAATAGGGTTTTACTTTTTCCTGGAACGTGTCGTACGGTTCGACCGCGCTGGCTTGTGTTGGGCGTGACAGCGCTTCCGCATACCAGAGTTGCGCGACACCGTCCCAATTGTGCGGCTGGTCTGAAACGGTGTCGAACAGAGTTGCAACATAATGTGCGGCGTGGGGCTTGCCGGCGGCTCGGTTTTCGGCATTGCGGTTGATGACGCCCGGCATGTGGTTGGCGAACCAGTGCGCGATCAATTCCTCGCGGCTTGTGGTTGGCCGGCGTTTGATTAGATATTGCATCTTCGCGCCGGGTGTTTCAGCGGGTCTCGAGGCCGTCATTTGGTTTCCTTTTCGCATTTGCTCAAGACTGCGCCGTCATCCCGCCAGAAGAAGCACCAAGCCAACTAGTAATGCCAACAGGACCGCGCCGACTAAAGTCCGGCTCCGGCAAGGGTGGAGGGTTTCGTAGGGCTCGACGAATTTCATCGCAAACAGGTGATCATTCTTGGTCCGCCTCGGACTGTGGCACTTTTGGGATGATTGATAAACTAGAACGGCAATCGGCGACGATGTCTCCATCCAAATCCCGGGAGATATCGATCCCTTCTAGCACCGCCCCAACGGTGCCTGAGAGGGGTTTGGTGTTAAAATGGCGGTATGCGGTCACTTCGCTTATGCCACCCGGCAGCGGTCGAACGCAGCCTGATCCAAGATCAATCCGTGACCGGGACGATCCGGCGCTGTGAGAATCCCGTTCTTCGGTTCCGGCATTTCCTGAAGAATGGCCGTCGAGCGTGGCATGTATTCGACGATCTGCCCATTCGGTGCGGCGGCGAGCAAATGGACATGGAACTCCGGCGCAACATGTCCGCTAATCTGCACGCGATGCGATTCCGCGAGTGCGGCGATCTTGCGCCACGGTGTGATGCCGCCAACGCGGAACAAGTCTAGGATTGCGACATCAACGGCCCGCGCTTCAAGGGTGTGGCGGAATTGATCCAGTGTGTAGAGGTTTTCGCCGCCGGTTACCGGGATATCCAATTCCGCCGCCAGGCTTGCCAGGCCGGCAACATCGGCGTGATTGACGGGATCCTCCAGCCAAGTGACGCCGGCCTCTTGGAAAAGGCGTCCGGCCGCACGGGCGTAAGGGAGGTCCCAGCTTTCCGTACCATCGACCATGACCGCGACATCGGCGCCGGCGGCATTTCCAGCGAGACGCGCGCGCTCGGCTTGTTGCTTGGGGGTGAGTTCCTTGCCCAGCCGCAATTTAATTGCGGGGTATCCGTTCTTGGCGTGGTTTTGGGCGGATTCCGCGAGCTGGTCGTTAGATAGGCTGTACCAGAGCCAGTCACTGGCATAGGCCGGTATATGGTCGCGATACCCGCCGAGCAGACGATAGAGCGGTTGGCCGAGAATCTTCCCGGCCGCATCCCACATCGCGATATCGAGGGGGGCGATTGCCCAGTGCAGCAGGCCTCCAGGACCGGCCCACTTTCCCGCGGCAGCCATTTTCTGCCAAGCGGCCTCGGTCTCCAGGACATTCATGCCAACGAGGGTCTCGCCGAGCTCGCGCGCCGCCTGGGCGACGGACCGCATAAGCTGCTCGCCGGTTTTGACGATATAGCCGAAGCCTTCGACGCCGTCGCTGGTTCTGATACGGGCGGCGACATGCCAGTTCGCGGCGACTTGGCGCCCTGCGGCGACATAGGCGTTTTCGACTGGCACCTCGAGGACGTCGACGACGACATTTGTAATTTTCATGATGCGCTTCCCAATGTCTTCCTATGAGCAGGCGTAAGTGTATCAAATCATTCTTCTACGCCGCTGGGGTTCCTTGCAATGGCCGCGCGGTCTTTAATGGCGCGCAATCGATATTGGAAAACAGGACGGGCTTAATGACGGTACAACCACTTCAGGGCATTCGGGTGCTCGATCTCACGCAAATTTTTCAGGGACCCTATGCCTCGTTTCTGATGGCGATGGCCGGTGCGGAGGTCGTCAAGGTCGAAGCCCATAGCGGCGACCGCATCCGGCGCGGTGGCGGCCCGGATACCCCGCTCGCCTTCGCGATGCTGAACTCCAACAAGAAAAGCATCACGATCGACCTGAAGCATCCGCGCGGCAAGGAAATCCTAAAATCGATGGCCAAGGAGGCGGACGTCTTGCTGGAAAACTTCGCGGCGGGGACGATGGACCGGCTTGGTCTCGGCTGGGAGGTGATGCGCGAGATCAATCCACGCCTTATCTATGGGACTGCGACGGGTTATGGCGTTTCCGGGCCGGACAAGGATCAACTCGCCATGGACCACACTATCCAGGCGGCGGCCGGCATAATGAGCGTCACCGGAGAGACCGGGGGGCCGCCGGCGCGGGCCGGAGGGACGCCGAGCGATATCATGGGCGGGATTCATTTCTACGCCGGCATCTTGAGTGCGATCTTGGGCCGCAACGCAACGGGCAAGGGCACGAGGGTCGAAGTGGCAATGACCGAGGCGATGTATTTCACCTTGGCCAGCGAATACTCGCATTTTCACCGTACGGGCGAACTGCCGGAGCGTCGAGGCGACAAGACCGCCGCCAATTCCGCGCCCTATGGCCGTTACCAATGCAAGGATGGCTGGATTGCTCTCATCTGCGTCAGCGAGGCGCAGTGGGCGCGTTTGTTGGATTTGATTGGCAGGGAAGATCTAAAGGGCAACCCGGATTATGCCAGCCCGGCGCTGCGCCATGGCCATGAGGCGGAAATCAACGCCATGATTGAGGAGTGGGCCAGCACACGGTCGCGTGACGAGGTTTATGGGAAAATTCGCGACAACAAAATACCCGTCGCACCGGTTCGCGATGTGGGCGATGTGATGAACGATCCGCATATGCATGAACGCGGCATGTTGAATCGAATGGAACATCCTTATATGGGTGAAATCATCCTGCCCAGCTCGCCTATTCGCCTTTCCGAGTTCGCGCCAAGCCCCTTGGAATTCTTTCCTGAAATTGGCGGCAACAGCGCCGAAGTGTTAAGCGATTGGCTGGGCATGAGCGAGGCGGACATCGGGTCGCTCGCCGCTGAAAAAGTAATTTAGGAGCATCCCGCTATTGCGTCTTTCCGTACTCGACCAATCCGTCGCCATAGCCGGCCGTGCCCAGGGCGAATCCATTCGCGAATCCATCGAGATGGCGCAGTATTGCGAAACGCTCGGTTACCATCGTTTTTGGGTCGCGGAACATCATAATCACGACACGATTACCGGCAGCGCGCCGGAGATTTTGATAGCGGCGATAGCGGCGACGACGAGGCGCATCCGTATCGGCAGCGCTGGGGTCATGTTGCCGCATTATTCGTCGCTGAAGGTCGCCGAGCAGTTTCGGGTACTCGATGCGATCGCGCCGGACCGGATCGATCTTGGGCTTGGCCGCGCGCCGGGCTCGGATGGGCGGACCGCCTTTGCACTCAACCCGAACGCAGCGGAGGCGGCGTCGAAGTTTCCCGAACAGGTCCGGGATCTCCTGGCTTGGGTAAATGGCGACCCATTGCCAGCCGGTCATCCCTTTGGTGCCATCCGCGCCTTTCCCTCTGGTGAAACATCCCCTGTCATGTGGATGCTGGGTACGTCGGATTATGGCGCTCAGGTCGCCGCGCATTTCGGTATTCCCTACTGCTTCGCGCATTTCATCACGCAGGGCCGTGGTTGCGCTCAGGCCTTGGACCTCTACCGCCAGCATTATCAACCCAGCGCGCGTCATCCCGAACCGCTTGCCTCGATCTGTGTCTGGGCGCTAACGGCGGATACCGAAGAGGAGGCAAATTATCAGTTCATGTCGCGGGCACGGTCGCGCTTGGCTCGAGATCGCGGTGTACTGCAAGCCATCGAGTCGCCGGAATTCGCAGCGGCGCAGCCTTATACGGCGGCCGAACAGTCGCGAATAGAGGCTATGCGTGAGGATGCCTTCATCGGAACGCCGCAAAAAGTTGGCGAACAATTGCGGCATTTGGCGCAGCAACTTGGTGTCGGTGAACTCGTCGTCCTGACGTGGACGCATGATATATCGGCTCGCCAGCGTTCTTATGAGTTGCTGGCGGATGAATTCAAAATTGGCGAGAACGCGGAGGGAAACTAGATGTCCGAAGAACTGATTGTGACGAAAGTCGAGGATGGCGTTGGATATTTGACCTTCAATCGGCCGAAAACATTGAACGCGTTCAACAACGAACTGATGGTGCAATCCATGGACGCCCTGGATGAATTCGCGGCGGACGATGACGTTCGCGCGGTTATTGTCCAGGGCGCGGGGCGGGCCTTCTCCGCCGGTTTTGATCTTAAGGCCTCAGGTGAGCGCAAACTCGACAGCGTCGACAAGGTGCGCGCCCAGATGGCGTTGCAGTTCGATTTCATCATCAAGTTCTGGGACTGCCCAAAACCGACCATCGCGGTCGTTCAGGGCTATTGCCTCGCCGGCGCCTTCGAACTGGCCTTGGCTTGCGACATTACCGTTGCCGCCGAAGGTACGCGTTTTGGCGAACCCGAGGTACGGTTTGGCACCGGCATCGTCGCGATGCTGGCGCCGTGGATTACGGGACCGAAACAAGCCAAGGAAATACTGCTGACTGGGGAAGACCGACTGAGCGCGGAAGATGCGTTGCGTATGGGAATCGTCAACTGCATCGTGCCGCCCGATGAGGCGCTAAAAAAGGCGCGCAATATGGCACGAAAAATGGTTCGTTCCGCCGTCGTTTCAGTCCAACTGACGAAACAGGCGATAAATCGCAGCTATGAAATCATGGGCCTGCGGCAGGCGCTCTTGATGAGCTTGGACATCGACGTTGAAATCAACGCGACGCCATCCTGGGAAAAGCAGGAATTCGCGCGCATCCGCAAGGAAGAGGGGACCAAGCAGGCAATCGCCTGGCGCGATGCGCGCTTCGCCGACGAAGACTGACGTTTGGTTGATCTTATTCCGCTGCCTGGCCGTCATACCCCACGGTTTTCAAGAATCGAGATTCTTCTGGTACGTAAAAGTCCATCTTGTTCGGGCCGTTGTAGCGGCTTTGCGGGTCGTCGAGCCAAAGGCGTAGCAAGTGCCTCGGGTGACCGGGTTTATCGATATAGGCGGTTCGGGAATGCAGAACCGTGAAGTTGTTCATCAATTGAACGTCGCCCTTCCGAAGCCGTGTCTTCACCTGTAATTCCGGACGTAGCATCAGGGCATCAAGATAATCCAGTGCTTCGACTTCCCGATCATCGA
>JAJFJC010000205.1 GCA_021774385.1 Alphaproteobacteria bacterium | reverse complement strand
AAACATGCTGTGTTGTGGTAAATTGGTGCGCTAGAAATTTTGCGTCTTGCATTCGACATAGTGGCGATATGCTTTGTATTTCACATCATCCATAGGGGTGATATTTGTCTGGCATGAGAGTTTCCAGCGTTCGTAGCTACAATTCACGGGCATGGGTTTAAAATTTAAAATGTCTGTTGCGTGCATTTTCTACTTCCCGGGAAACGGTACGCGATCGACCAAGCATCACGCTGTGCTGTTGCGGCATTTATTGAGAGATTTCAATCTATCTCCATAACATTTTGTGCAACGGGAACTAGAACCAGCTTTGTGGGATAATTAAGACATCACCTGGCAAAACGTCCACATTCGCGGAAACATCGCCACTTTTCAAAAGGTCGTCCAGCCTCACTCGGTAGGACGTCTTTTTGTTTTTGTCGGCCCGGACAATGACGGCGCGGTTCCCCGCCGCGAATTCCGTTAAGCCACCGACCTCGATCATGACATCAAGAATAGTCATTTTTTCACGATAAGAAATTGCTCGCGGTTGCAAGGCTTCACCCACGACGCGAACCTGTTGGTTAAAGGGGCCAACAAATTCACTCACAATTACCGTAACGACCGGATTTTGGACAAACTCAGCCAAGACTTTTTCAACATCTCGCGCGAGATCGGTCGGTGTTTTATTCGCTGCCTGCAAATCTTCAATCAAAGGTAACGAAATTCGGCCATCCGGCCGCACGGGAACCGTTGTCGATAATTCCGGGTTCCGCCAAACAAAAATTTGCAATTGATCGCCTGGACCAACAAGATATCCTGGCGAGGCGTCGACGGATTGCGGTGCGGCCGTGGGCGCATCTTGGAAATCGCTACATGCGCTCAACCCTAAGAAGAAACAGGCCGCCGTGATACCGCGAAGCAAGCATCCATAAGTCGAAAATTTTGCCACCAGCTCATCCCCACCCTAGTTTTTCATGCAAATCCAGTAGTACATCATATTTATAGCAACGGTATTAGTCAAAGTTTTACAATAAAAGAATCTACAGAAAATATCCTTACTAAATTGTTAATAAGTATCTGAGCTTGCATGGTTTCGATCGCAGCAAGGTTTGGATTTCTTTGAAATATGAAGCAAACAAAACGTGTAGAATGCAAGAAAACATCACCCGTTTGGGTGTCGTTCTCATGTGTTGAAATTCGATTAGGTATGCCCGCATCAAAATTTAGTGGAATGCGTATTCTAGCGGGGAGTGAAAATATGAATATAGACGACAAAATTATAGAAGGATACATAGTCGGTTGTGATTGCGAGTCTTATTTCATCACACCCCGACTTGGTGTATCGGTCGAATGCCCTCATTGTGGGCGTACGGAATTGCCTGAAAATATGTTAACAAACTGGACGCTAGGGATCACAATTGGTCCCCTGTTGGGCGTTGGCGATTAATTTGCCGGGGAAAACGTGGTTTTTTCGCGCGTTTATACAAGGCATCTTGTTATACTTGTTAAGTAGAACATTACGGCGCATATCACTTTAGGAGCGGGGATAAGTTGTTCCGATTTATGAGACTGCTCCGTACCCTTAACAAAATTCGTCAGGTTCGTTTTTCAGCATGATCCGCGTATTTCGAGTTCATATCGCGAAGCCGACGCTTGTTCTCGGATTGATCGATGGATTGATCCTCTATTTCTCCATCATTGTCGGGTATGGCGTTAGCTTTTTAGATATGTCGCAAGCAATATCGGCCTACAGGGATAAGGGTGCGCAGAGTATTTTCTTTGTCGTCGCGATTATGCTTTCGCTGGTGATGATGGGACTATATCAGCGTCAATTTATTTCCGACCTTAAAATTGCTCTGCTGCGTCTTATCGCAAGTTTTGCCACGGCCGTATTGACGATGTCGATTATATTCTACGTTATGCCGGACATTCGCATTTGGATGAGCGCCTTGCTTCCCGCCTTGGCGATAAGCTTGTTGGGTGTCTTCCTTGCACGAGTTTTCTTTGTCCGGGTCGCGGATATCAATGTTTTCAAGCGACGCGTTCTTGTCTTTGGCACCAGCAATCAAGCGCAGGAAATTGAAACGCTGGAATCGCTTGGAGGTTTTTTATGCGTTGGGTTTTTGAGAATTGGTGACGAGAACTCCACGATAGAACCGCCGCGTATTCTTGATCGCAGCGCCGACCTTGTCGATATCATTGATGAATACGACGTCGATGAAGTCGTCGTCGCCATTCAGGAGCGGCGCGGCGCGATGCCAACGAGCGAACTGTTGGCCTGCCGGATGCAAGGAATTCAGATCAGCGATTTTTGGACCTTCATGGAGAGGCAGAAGGGACAAGTCGAACTCGAGGCGCTGCGACCTAGTTGGATGATTTTCTCGGAAGGGTTTTCGTCGCGTTCGCGGTTGCAGAGGAGTGTGAAACGCATTTTCGACGTCGTAGTTAGTCTGTTGATGTTGTTGTTTTCGCTCCCTGTTACATTATTGGCGGCGGCAGCAGTTTACCTCCAGGACCGTGGTCCTATTTTCTATCGCCAGGAAAGAGTTGGATTGTATGGCCGACCGTTTTATTTGCTCAAATTCCGGAGCATGCGTGTCGACGCTGAAAAAGACGGTGTCGCCCGGTGGGCCTTGTCCAATGACACGCGAATTACGCCGATTGGCACATTTATACGGCTGACTCGAATAGATGAAATACCGCAAATATATAATGTCCTAAGGGGTGAAATGAGTTTTATTGGACCGCGTCCCGAGCGTCCGACCATCATCGCTGAATTGGCGAAAGATATTCCCTTTTACAATTACCGCGATGCGGTGAAGCCGGGCATTACGGGGTGGGCGCAAATCAACTATCCCTATGGGGCCTCTGTCGAGGATGCGAAACAGAAGCTAAAGTTCGATTTGTTTTACATTAAAAATTATAGCCTTATGCTGGACTTTTTGATTCTTCTTCAAACCGTGCGCGTCGTACTCTGGCCGCAAGGCGTGCGTTGAAGTTCGCGCCTTAAGTGCCTCGTTCTAAATTTGATCTTTCAAAAGGCGAGAATGGTTTGACTGAAAAAGGTTCAGAAGATGCTGGAGCCATGGAACGAATGATGGCAAGCGCCGGTATCGGATGGAATTTAGCGCTTACCGTACTAGTAGTCTGCGCTTGTGGCCTAATCTGGATGCATTGGGGCACCGCCGTTTCAATGTATGATCTTTGGTCGCGAATTCATGCCTATAACCACGCCTTCTTGATTATACCCGTATGTCTTTTTCTCGCATGGGAGCGGCGGCATTTGCTCCGCATCCTGAGACCGGGACCAAATTTGATCGGAACGCTTTGCGTTGCTCTTTTTGGCGCAATGTGGCTCGTCTCCGACATGACCGATGTCGTAATTGGTCGCCAAATAGCGCTTGTGGGAATGACCGAGGGGCTTGTTTTGGCGACGCTGGGATGGCGTGTTTTCCGCGTCCTACTGTTTCCCTTATTGTATGTTTGGCTGGTCGTACCCTCTGACTACGGATTGCTATCCGGATTGCAAAATGTAGCGACGATTGCATCTGCTTGGGGTATCGGCCTCCTTGGTATTCCGATATTTGTCGAAGGTGTTTTCATAGAAATTCCAACAGGCCGGTACTGGGTCGCACCTGGTTGTGCCGGGCTCAATTTTCTGCTTTCGGGGTTCGCGTTGTCTTTGCTTTACGGCGAACAGATGTATGCGGGTTGGGGCAAACGGGTCGGATGCGTCGTCGTTATGATTATCGTTGCGATTGTTGCGAACTGGATACGAATATTTGGTCTTATTGTTGCGGGACACTATTTTAACGAGATTTATGACATAAATGACCATTATACGGAGGGGTGGGTATTTTTCGCGATCGTTGTTTTTCTGATGATGTGGATTGGTATGAGGTTTCGCGATCCTGTTCGAGACAATGCGACGCGAAACGAAGCATTGATTGGGACTCAGGCTTATACGGCTCCAACCGCGTTGGTTTATTATTTCGCGGTTGCGATTGTGAGCGCAGTGGTGATTTTTGGTTTTCCCGCATATGCAACATATCGGCAAAACCAACCAGGGATAGCCGTTAGTGCGAGCGTTGAATTTCCGGCCCGTGTTGGCGAATGGCGCACGAGTACTAAGTCCTCGAGCTGGCAACCGTCCTTTAAAGGTGCAACCGCGCAAAGAGTACAAACCTATATCAAAGATGGACAATCGGTTGACCTATTCATCGCCTACTATGCGCGGCAGGGCGACGGGCGCGAAGTCGCCGCGTATGGGAATCAAGTCTATAATGGAGGCACTTGGCAAAGACTGCGTAATGGATCGGTAAGCGTAACCCTGGGCAGCGATCCGGCAATCTTCGCGTCCACAGAGATAAAGCGTGGTGAGCGGCGTCGAATTGTTTGGCACGCCTATTGGGTCGACGAACGGTTCACATCCGGCGCCACAAAAGCAAAGCTGCTGCAGGCAAAGGCGGAACTATTTTCCGGTGACCGTCGCGCTGGATATATCGCCCTCTCGAGCGAACGGACCGATGGTACCGCCGAACTCGCCACGTTTCTGAAATCGCTCCCCCCATTCCGCTCCCTTATATCTTCCGGTGCGGCAGGCGGATAAGCGGGGGTAAATCGGGAAGGATGTGTGGGCTAGTAGGAATTTTCGACAGCCGGGGCAGGAGCACGATCGACCGTGCCTTGTTGATGCGGATGAACGACGCGATTCGTCACCGCGGCCCGGATGGCGACGGCATTCATATTGAACCGGGATTGGGACTTGCCCACCGGCGTCTCGCGATTATCGACGTCGCGCACGGCGATCAACCGCTTTTCAATGAAGACCGCACCGTCATGGTCGTTTTCAACGGTGAAATTTATAATTTCCAACCACTCGTGAAAGAGCTTGAGTCGCTCGGGCACAAATTTAGGACCCGCTGCGATACCGAAGTCATCGTTCATGCTTGGGAAGAATGGGGCGCTGATTGCGTGACGCGGTTCCGTGGCATGTTTGCCTTTGCGCTGTGGGATTCGAATACGGCAACACTTTTTCTGGCCCGGGACAGATTGGGTAAGAAGCCGCTTTATTACGCGCAATTATCCGATGGCACGATGCTTTTTGCATCCGAACTCAAGAGTTTGATGCAATATCCCGGGTTTAAGCGAGAGATCGACCCTCGTTCGGTTGAAGATTATTTCGCGCTCGGTTATGTGCCGGAACCTCGAACGATTTACAAATCGGCACGAAAACTTGAACCCGCGGAGCGAATGGTCTGGCGACGGGGGACGGCGCCGAAGAAAGACATCTACTGGAACCTCCGCATGTCGCAGGACGGCCCCGCGGACTTCGCGGAAGCGCGGGAAGCGCTTATGGAGCGGCTTGCCGAGGCGGTACGCATGCGTCTCATCTCCGATGTACCGCTCGGCGCGTTTTTGTCGGGCGGCGTCGATTCCAGTGGGATCGTCGGTCTTATGGCGCAAGCTTCCGACAAGCCGGTCAACACGTTTTGTATTGGTTTCGACGACCAGGCCTTCGACGAATCCAATCACGCCCAACAGGTGGCGACGCGCTATCATACGAACCATCACATGCGGGTCGTGGATCCGGACTCGTTTGATTTAGTCGATAGGCTTACCGCGATCTATGACGAACCGTTCGCGGACAGCTCTTCGATGCCGACCTTCAGGGTTTGCGCCTTGGCGCGGGAACATGTGACGGTTGCGTTGTCCGGAGACGGTGGCGACGAAGCCTTTGCTGGTTATCGGCGCTATTTATGGCACCACAAAGAGGGTCAGGTTCGGGCAATGATGCCCCAAGCCGTGCGGCGCACGGTTTTTGGTGTGTTGGCAAGAGCCTATCCAAAACTGGATTGGGCGCCTCGAATGTTTCGTGCGAAAACGACCTTTGAAGAGCTGGCGATGGACCCGCTCGAAGCCTTTTTCCATAGTGTTTCGATTTTGAGCGATGATATGCGAAGCCGAATTTTCAGCGCTTCGTTAAAGCGCGAATTGCAAGGCTATCATGCGCGGGAAACGCTGGGCCGCCATATGGACGCGGCGGACACCGATGTTCCGCTCTTGCAAGCCCAATACACCGATATTAAGACGTGGCTGCCTGGCGATATCCTAACCAAGGTCGACCGCGCCAGCATGGCGAATTCACTCGAAGTACGAGCGCCGCTGCTTGATCACAAAGTCATTGAGTGGGCCTGTTCCCTGCCGGTTTCGCACAAGTTATCGGGGCGCAATGGTAAGCGCCTGTTGAAGAGCGCATTCGAGCCCCTGGTACCTTCGGACCTTCTTTATCGGCCCAAACAAGGGTTCTCGATTCCTCTCGCGACATGGTTTAGAGGGGCCTTGGCGGAAAAAGTGCGCGCCGCGGTAACCGGCCCGGTTATGGCGGACAGCGGCTATTTCGATGTCACGACATTGTCGGCGCTTGTCGACCGCCACCAATCCGGCGTGCGCGACCACAGTCCGACATTATGGAGTTTGCTGATGTTCGAGGCCTTTCTGCGCCAGGGCCAAGGATGTGCGGCTTCAAGCCTCACAGCTTGATTGAAATTAATCTATGCCGATAACCGTCGGGCCGTGCATACATTCTAGAGCGCTCGAAAATCACCGTAATTCATTGAAATACTTTAAAAGTTTTCTGTTTTGAAATCTGTGTCGGAATTCTTTACAGTATTAAAATAACCACATTTTTCCCCTCTAACATATTGAAAAACATGTAAACTAATGGCTACTATGGGAACATTGAAGAGGGGCGTTTAAATTTAGTGTCGGAATTCTTTACAAATTTCGAATATAAGGAATTCTATCCCTATCGTAACTATTTGATATTTAATAAAACTTTAGTTTGGCATGGTTCCTGCTTATAACAGGGCAAGAGAACACAAAGCTTACGTTCAACGTCTCTTAATTTGGAGGTTTAATAATGTTTGATACACGAATTAATAAAGGATTGGCGGCGGCGGCGATTGCCGTTGGCACTCTCGCATTGGCGCCAATGGCTCAGGCCGGCACCGTTTCATTTTTGCCCGGTACGGCTACAGTAGCTAACACTTTCGGACTCAACCCCGCTGACTTAACGACACCCACGGCCGTGGATGTGGCTCGAATGAATTGGTTTGTTGGCAACAACAATCTAGACCCTGTTCCGGCAACATCGGGTTGGAAGATTAATCTTGATTATTCGGACAGTTCGTTCGAAGAGACATTCTCATTCGGGTTGAGGTCCACACAGGACGCGCTTCCGCCGAATGCGCTTACCGTGACGGATTTCGGTGATGCTTTAAACAACACCTATGTAACGATGGTTG
>JAJFJC010000204.1 GCA_021774385.1 Alphaproteobacteria bacterium | reverse complement strand
CAGCTCTGCATTACAGTAGGGTCACCAAACCCCTCGGAACACGGTCAGGACGACCGCACCATGGTCGAGTAAATTCTCGGAGTGTATTTCGACACCCTGTGCGTTCTTGAGTACAAAGCCGGGTAATTTGTCGCCGACCTTAGGTACGCCGTCGAGGATGCCTGAATTCTTAAGGTCGACCGTTGCTTGCCCCATGATGGCGCGTTTGTCGTCCGGAATTCTTTTACTTCCTGCTTCGCGTATCGCGTCTAGCTGTTCCGCTAGTGACATAAGCGTCTCCGTTACATTTTGATAGAAAGCGGTGAATAGGGTACCGCCACGAATTCTCTCATATGATGTGGTTGGGGGAATAATCCAGTGTTTTTGTGTTCAACTTTTCTTGCGCGACGAAATTGCATCCGCCATCACGCACAGTATCTCGAACATAAAGGTTGCGCCAACGAGAGCGGTATTGCCTGATTGATCGAAAGGCGGTGCAACCTCGACGACATCACCGCCAATGATATCGAGGCCCTGCAAGCCACGAACCATGCGCTGCGCTTCATGCGTCGAATATCCGCCAACTTCCGGCGTGCCCGTACCTGGCGCGTAAACCGGGTCAAGCCCATCGACATCGAAGCTGATATAGACCGGCCCGGTGCCGACCACCCGGCGGGCTTCCGCGATCACGGCATTAACTCCGATATCGTAGAACTCCTCGATATAGATGACGCGCATGCCACTATCGTGGGAGAAATCATTGTAATCGGAATCGGAACGTGCGCCGCGAATGCCGATTTGAATGGTCCGTTTCGGGTCGAGCAGCCCTTCCTCGACCGCGCGGCGAAACGGGGTTCCGTGATGATATTTTTCACCGTCGAACGCCGCGTCCGCGGTATCGGTATGCGCATCGAAATGGACCATGCCGACAGGACGGTCCTTGGCGAGAGCCCGCATGATCGGCAGTGTGACAAGGTGATCGCCGCCGCAGGAAAGCGGCGTGATGCCAGCTGCGACAATCTCGGCATAGAAGGCCTCGATCATCGCCAGCATCTTGTCGTTGTTGATCGGATTGACCGGTGTATCGCCGACGTCCCCGACCCGGCATAACTCAAAGGGGTTGATGTTGCTGGCATGGTGAACGCGGCGAATTAAGCTCGACATATTGCGTACTTCGCGCGGTCCATGGCGGGCGCCCGCCCGGTTCGTTACCGCCCCGTCCCAAGGGATGCCCGCAAGCGCGATATCGATCATCCCGTAATCCTCGACGACCGGTGTCCGCATGAAGGTCGCAAGTCCCATATACCGTGGTGAGACATTGTTGCTTGGCGGTTGCGGCAAGCTCTTTTCTTCTGCCATGTGCTAGCTCCCGTTTAGTGATGTGTGCTTAATCTTACGCAGCTTAATGATCATCGATTGCCCGCAAGGAAGGCGGCAAGGGGAGGGGCCCATTTCGCCCAATCGACTAACGCACCCCTATGACGGTGTGGCGAATCCAATTCGTAAAAAATCGCATCGACGCCCTGGGCCTTAAAACGTTCGACCGCATCCGGTCCATCCGAAGCGGGAAATAAATTATCCGTGCTGCACAGGACGTAAAGCAAAGGCGCTTTAATCCGCGACACTTGATCCTCCACGTCGAACCTACTTACGGCGCGTCGCAGCGCTATTAACGCGTTCGGGTCAAACTGACGGGCCCACGCCGCGGCTCTTTCATCAAGAATGCGTGCGGCCTCATCCGCATCACCATCCGTCTGCGCCAGCAGTTCTTGTTCCATACCATTCTTACGTAATGTATTGGCACGGTAGGTTTTGGTCGCTTCGAATACGCTATCGCCCTGATCATAATGATGGCCACCGTTCCAGCCCGGCGCACTCGTGAAGTTAACCGCGATGGCGCGCACCGAATCCGGACCACCGCCGCCTTTCATGCGGCTCGCGGCGACAACGATGGCGCGCATGCGTTCCGGATGCGCGACGGCCCATTGGAAGGTAAGATACCCGCCGTAGGAATAGCCCATGACCGCGGCAAGTTGGGCGACACCCAAAGCGTCAATCAGATGCCGTTGTGCCTCGACCATATCGCCGATGGAGATATCGGGAAAATCAGGGCCGAAGGGTTTGCCCGTCACCGGATTGATACTCGACGGTCCGGTCGAACCGAAGCTCGAACCTGGCATATTGGCGCAGATAACAAAGTATTTCTCGGTATCTATCGCGCGGCCGGGCCCTATGAGTCCGGACCACCAACCGCCATCGCCGCCCGCACGGTGGTGGCTGGCAAAGCCATGTGACATTAGAATCGCATTGCCGCCATCCTTAGCGAGCGTTCCATAGGTTTCGTAAACGAGCGTGAGTTCGCTGATCGTATCGCCACACTCGAATGAAAAATTTGGAACCGTGTGCGAACCTTTTTGCAGATTGAGCATTCTTGCCGTCCTTTAGGAATGCGGAACGAGGATTTGCCGGACGACCGAACCTTCGCTCAAACGATCAAAACCGACATTAATGTCGTCGAAGCCAATTCTCGCATCGATCAGCCGGTCGACGGGAAGCCGGCCCTGTCGATAAAGATTGATGTAGCGGGGAATGTCCCGAACGGGCACGCAACTGCCCATCGAACTTCCCAAAATGCCGCGTTCCTCGCCAACGAGTTGCGCCGGCTTAAAGGAAAATGACTCTTTCGCGGGTGGCAGACCGGCCGCGATAACCCGCCCGCCGGTACGCAGGATCGCATAGCAAGTTTCCATTGCTTTAATGGCGCCCGCCGTCTCAATCGCGAAATCGACGCCGCCTTTTGTCGCCTCGAGGATTTCGCTGACGCAGTCCGCCTCCGTGGCGTTGTATGTGTCGGTGGCGCCCAATTGGCGTGCGAGGCCCAGCTTATCGTCGCTGACATCGACTGCGATGATCCGTTCCGCCCCGCCAAGTTTCGCTCCTAAGAGGGCATTTAACCCGACACCGCCAAGACCGACGATTGCGACGGTATCACCGGCTCGAACTCTGGCCGTGTTTGTCACCGCCCCGACGCCCGTCATAACGGCACAGCCGAATATGGCTGCTTCGTCCAGCGGCAAGTCCTTGTCGATGACCACGACAGTGCCGCGGTCGACGACGGCGTATTCTGCCATGCATGAAATACCGGAGTGGTGCCAAATGGGCTCACCGCCCAAGGAGAGCCGCGTGCCGCCAGCCATCAACCCACCAGTCGCCTTGGCTTTTGCGGAGACTTCGCACAAGGCCGGCCGACCCTCCATGCAGCGCCGGCAACGTCCGCAGCTCGATCGGAACTGAAAGACAATGTGGTCGCCTGGCTGAATATCGGTAATACCGTCGCCGATCTCGACCACTTCGCCAGCCCCTTCATGACCCAGTACAAGCGGCAAGGTACGGGGCAGGGAGGCATTGATGAGCGACAAGTCCGAATGGCATAGCCCCGCGCCACCAATGCGAACTAGCAATTCGTTCGATTTTGGGGGATCGAGGTCGACTTCCTCGACGCGCAAGGGCTTGCTTTCCGCATAGGGCGTCGCGGCGCCGGCTTCGAAGAGAATTACGGCTTTCATTTTCATGGCTGCTGATCCGGTAAATCGTGAACGGTTGGGCAGAAGGTTTACAGTGGACCGAGCGTATTCATAGAATTGGCTCTGTTCGGCAAACCATTAAAACGCGTATGAACAGTGCAAGCATACAGTCAGTTTCCTCTTTGATGAAAGGGACGCCATGCCAACCGAACATAGGGGCATTTATGCCGCGCCACTGATGCCGATGCGCGAAGACCTGAGCGCCGATCTACCAAAATATATTCTTCATTGCCGTACTCTGCTCGAGGCGGATTGCCAAGGGCTGATGCCAATCGGCTCCACCGGTGAAGCGCATTCCTTCACGGTCGACGAACGTATCGAAACCATGGATGCGTTAGCGGCAAGTGGTCTGCCGACAGAGCGTATGCTGATTGGCACAAGCGCGCTGGCTTATCCCGATACAATCCGTCTCGTAAAACATGCCATTGGAATTGGCGCCGGCGGCGTGTGCGTGCAGCCGCCGTTCTATTACAAGCCAGCGGAGACAGTTGGCCTGCTCGACTTTTTTTCGCGTGTCATCGATGGTGTGAACGACACGCGGCTACGGCTTTATGTCTACGATTGGGAATCCAATCTCAACGTTCATCACAGCCTCGATTTCTTTAATCGTCTATTTGAGGCCTACCCTGATAACGCGGTGGGTATCAAGGATAGCAGCGGTGTCGCGGACATGCTTGAAGACCGTTGCCGCGCCTTCCCGGACAAGGACGTTCTCGCGGGCACCGACGGCATGACGCTGACTTGCCTGCGCGCGGGCGGCAACGGCGCCATGTCCGGTATTAGCAATATCGTCCCAGACGTCACGACCGCGCTCTACGCCGGCTTCGAAAGCGAACAAGGTGACATGATGCAGGCTCGGGTTGGCGAAATCCGCACTGCGATGGGCGATCTACCCTGGTTCTCCGCGCTACGAGCAACCATGGCCTGGCTGTCTGGTGATCCGTCCTGGTGCAACGCCCGCCCCGCGATCCGCCGTCTTACAGACGCGGAAACGCGAACCCTCGAGGACAGCTTGACGAAGATTGGCCTGACACCAGCGCGATTGGCAGCAGAGTAGTCTACATTTTCAGATCAATCGAACCATCCCTCATCCGTCACCCTTGGACTTGATCGGAGGGTCCATGCGCCAGTGGTCGTATGCAGGCATCATGGATTATCGGGTCAAGCCCAATAATGACGGGAATTTAGTGATGTTGGATTTGTGAGAGCAATGAATTTGGAGAGAGCAAAGTGATGAACGGGACAACGGATGAACTATCAGTGCTGACCACATGCCCGCGCGACTGCTACGACAGTTGCGGCATTCGGGTTGTCCTGAAGGACGGCATTATCGACCGCGTCACTGGGGATCCCGACCATCCCGCGAACCGAGGCTCACTCTGCGGTAAGTGCACGCTGGCTTATAACGGCGTCTGGCGCGATCCGAATGCCCGCCTGACGAAACCGCTGAAACGCACAGGGCCGAAAGGGGAGGGCACCTTTAAGGAAATATCCTGGGATGAGGCGCTGGAGGAAATCGCCGCTAAACTCTCCGGTTTGATCGATACCGGCCGAGCGGCCGACATTCTAACCGCACATTACACGGGCACCTGCTCGATCATCGCCAACCAGTTTCCAATGCGATTCTTCAACCATATTGGTGCGACCGAGGTCGAGCCGGATTCGATCTGCAACCTCTCCGGTCATGTCGGGTTGAGCTATGTACTGGGCGAAAGCGCCAAGGGTTTCGACCCGCGTACGGCGAAGGACTCGCAATGCCTGATCGTTTGGGGGGCGAATCCGTCGGCGAGCGGTCCCCATACCGATAAACATTGGCTGGCCGAATTTCCCGGCACTCTGGTCGTCATCGATCCAATCCGCACCCCTTCGGCTGAGCGTGCCGATATTCATTTACGGCCGTTCCCAGGCACCGATGCGGCCCTCGCATTCGGTATGATGAATGCGCTGAAGGCCGCGGGAAAGCTGGATGCAGATTTTATTGCACAACACACCGTCGGTTACGATGAGTTGGAACCGCTTATCGACGCCTGGACGCCGGCACGCGCCGCCGCCGAAACCGGGGTCCCGGAAGCGGACATGCTAGCGGCAACAAAAGCCTATGCGGCTGGGCCGTCCATGCTCTGGCTCGGACAGGCCCTTTGCCGGGCACCTACGGGCGGCAATGCCTTCCGCGCGGTCGCAATGCTGCCAGCGGTCACCGGTAATATCGGCAAGCCCGGCACGGGTGTCAGTTTCCTGAACGGCAAGGGCACCACGCGGGGTATGGAGATGGGTTACCTTGGCCGTGCGGACCTGCGCATCACTGAGCCACTGGCGCTAAGTCATATGGACCTGCGCGAACATCTGGACGCTTCCCCTCGAGACAAGGCGCTGATCCTCTGGAATATCAACATTGCCGCTTCGAACCCGGATCAGGGACGCCTGCTTGAGGCACTGCGTTCGGAAGAATTGTTCACGGTCGTCGCCGATCTATTCATGACCGACAGTGCGCGTTTCGCCGATATCGTTTTGCCCGCCGCAAGCTTCCTGGAATTTGACGATGTCGTGGGTTCCTATTTCCATCTTTCGGTAGGACCGCAGACCAAGGCAACAGAGCCACCGGGCGAAGCCTTGCCAAACCAGGAAATCTTCCGCCGCCTCGCCAAAACGATGGCGCTGGACGAACCCGCTTTATACGAAACCGATGAAGCCATCCTGGCCCATATGCTGCAACCGCTCGGCTTGACCTTTGCGGCGTTAAGCGAAAGGGGCAATGTCTATCCCGAGTCCGATGCCGTCATTCTGTGGGAAGATCTGGATTTTCCGACGCCGTCCGGAAAAATTGAACTCGCCAGCGACACGGCGGCGGCGGATGGACACCCTCGAACGGCGGTGCCTGACCCGCTGCCGCGTCCCGCGCAAGGGCAGTTGCGCCTACTGACACCGGCGAGCGAATGGCACATGAATTCCTCCTATGATAACGAGCCACGTATTCGCGACCGCACCGACCCCGCGACGATCACGCTCAATCCGGAGGACGCCGCGGCGCGCGGCTTGAAGGCGGGTGACAGTGCGCGCATCTCAAATGCCACCGCCACCTTGACCTTGCGTGTCGCCATCGATGATATGACACCACCCGGTGTGGGCTGGGC
>JAJFJC010000203.1 GCA_021774385.1 Alphaproteobacteria bacterium | reverse complement strand
TTATTGCTGATGGTTCTTTTCGGACGTGAGGGCGTGATTGCTGCATACGTTGCGACGATCGTTGGGTTAAGCCTTGCATATTTTGTAGCGCGAACGGTGCCAGAGCGGATCACGTTGAGCTGGATGAGCGTGTTCGGATTGACCGACGCCGCGAATGATCCCAAAGACGCGATGGATGCCATTGTTGTTGGCAGTGGTTCCACCCAAGGAGTTGCGGCTCGACTGGGTCGATTTCTCCTCTCCCACCGCCATCTTACTTTGGCGGTGTGTTTGAACCTGCCGGGGAATTCGGTGCTTGGCGGTGGTGGCGGTATCGCGGCGCTCTGCGGATTGAGCGGGCAGTTTCGCTGGTGGCGTTATGTCATCACGCTGATTGTCGCGACAGCTCCGTTACCTTTGCTCGTTTTAATCGGTCAAGTTGAGATCGAACCGCTGTTGGAAAGGCATGGAATTCTGCATGATTTGTTGACTCGCGCAGCCGCAATATTTCTACACGAATAGGATTTTACTGATCTGGCCGTTACCCGTTACGACGTGCGATATCCTAGTGTGATAACGGCATACAGCGACTTCTGATTTTGGCTAAACCCGGTCTTCACAGCGTTCTGGATTGACTTCCGCTGTTCCCCCAGTATCCGACTTCCGCGCGCCGATGTCGGCTTTCAGCGGTCAGGGATAAAGTCCGCACCCTGGCCAAGACGCCCGCCTTCCAATGCTCCCGCGATGAATGCAAGAAAGTCGAGATGGCTTTCGCCCACATGAAACGGATCTTCAGGCTCAACCGCCTCAGGTTACGGGGACTGAATGGCGCCCGCGACGGAATCCTGCTAACCGCCACCGCGCAGAACCTCAGAAAGTTGGTGAAATACGTCTCCAGACCGCCGCCGGCATTGAAACGCATCTGATAGGAAGCAAAATCAAAGAAAACGCAGCCAGTGATCCAAACAATGAAATTTGCAACACTATTCCTTCAATTTCCGACATCGCGGACGATACCGCGGTTTGGTGACAATTGACCCAAGGCGGAGTTGATGGGTTATTCGGAGAAGCCAGTTTCGCGCAGACCTTCGAGCAGTGTCACCGGCCGATGCGGAAAAATAACGTCTCCGTGTTTGGTATGTCATGGGGCTTGCGTCACAAACGAAAATTGGCGCTGAATACGTTCCAAGAAACGGCTCAGACTAAGCCTGAAAATTACACGTAAGGTTGAAGGCAATATGCGTGGACCAATTGCCCTAATGTTTTCTATTTGTGCCGCCCTTTTGTTTTCGATCAGTGCCGCAAAAGCGGCGCAGGGGGAGGAGCATTGGTCTCTGCGGTTTCCGTCTCCCTTCTCTGTCAACCGTATAGCCCCAAACACAGGGATCGCCACCAAACTCGTCATCCTCTTCGCGGGCGAGACAGATCCGACAGAACAATGACCTAATGACCTGGCGTATTCCGATCACCGTTATCTCCGGCTATCTGGGAGCAGGCAAGACGACCATACTCAATCGGGCACTTGCCGGCGCCGGCGGGCGGCGGCTTGCCGTGCTGGTCAACGATTTCGGCGCGGTCAATATCGACGCCGGTCTTATCGACTGGGCCGACGATACGATTATTGCGCTCAACAACGGTTGCGTTTGCTGCAGCATTGGTGACGATCTAGGCGAGGCGCTAAGCGCACTGACCGCGCAAGCGGTTCCGCCAGAGGCCGTACTGCTGGAAACGAGCGGTGTTTCCGAACCGGCTCGGATCGCCCGGCTTGCTGGCCATTGGCCGGGGTTCGAGTTGGATGCGGTCATCGTCGCGGCGGACGCCGAATCCGTGCGGGACCGCGCCAGCGACAAATTTGTCGGCCGCCTGGTGCAAAGCCAACTGCGCAGCGCCGAGGTTATCGCGCTGACGAAGACTGACCGGATCGACGTGGACGCCAAGGACCAGATCGGACGTTGGCTGCGCCAGCAGAATGACGATGCGCGTATCGTCGAAACGGTTATGGGGGCCTTTCCGTTCGATCTTCTTCGCGGTTCGAACTCGGACCGTCTCTCGCGGCCCGACCGGGTACCGGCAGTTGCCATTTCTGATACGGAACACGGGCCGCATTTCGAAAGCGTTGCCTGGCAACCGGCCGGTCGCGTCGATGCGGAGCGGTTGCGGCATTGTCTGCTGATGCTGCCCGCCGGTGTGGCGCGGGTAAAGGGCGTTTTGATCGACGCAAACGGTGACGGTCTCCTGGTTCAGGGCGTCGGCCGCCATGTCTCGATTTCCTGTGCGGCGGCGCCGGAAACGCCCTGCCTGATCCTGATCGCGGCCGGCGACGGACCCGATTTGGCATCCGTCCGTGCCATGCTGGAGGAACATGCTACGGTGCCGTCTCCCAACGGCAACCGCGATTCGAGATAGCGAGGTTTCACATGTCAGAGCTGACGGTCTTCACGGCACGTCTTATTCGCACGATGAACCCCTCCATGCCGGAGGCGAGCGCCGTGGCCGTCCGCGATGGGGGCATTGTCGAAGTCGGATCCCTCGACACCCTGAAGCCGTGGCTCGACGCGCATCCACACCGGATCGACACGCGCTTCGAGAACCACGTGTTGATGCCGGGTTTCATCGACCCGCATCTGCACCCCACGCTAGGCGCCATATTGCTGCCCTGTCATTTCATTACCGCCCTGGAATGGAACCTGCCGGACCGGTCTTGCCCGCCAGCGACCTCCCCAGCGGAGTACCTGTCCCGACTGAAAAATGTCGAAGCCGGCCTCGACGATTCGGAGGAGGTCCTGATCACCTGGGGCTACCACAGAATTTGGCACGGCGACGTCGACCGGGACGCGCTCAATCGCGTTTCGAGCACCCGCCCGATTTTTGTATGGCAACGCTCGTTCCATGAAATCATCGCGAACGATGCGGCGATCGCCTGGATGCAGATCGACCGAAGCGAGTTGGAGCGCCATCCGCAGATCGAACTTGCCTCGGGCCGGTTCTACGAGACCGGCCTTGCGGTCGCGACGAAGGCGCTGCGCGCCGTCACGCACGAAAAGTCGCGTTTCAGTCATGGCCTCGATCTCGTTAAGCGGGCGATCCATCACGGCGGCCATACAACGGTCGGGGACCTGTCCTACCCATTATTGAGCGACGCCGAGGAATGGGCCTATCTCAGCGCGATCCTGGAGGGTGACGATGTGCCCTTTCGGACCAGGATCGTCCCGCGTGCGCTTCAGCGCGGCAACTGGAGCGGCGACCCCGATCAAGACGTCGAACGGGTGCGGACCCTGTGCGAGCGCGGGACCCATCGCCTGCAGTTCGGCAACAATGTCAAACTCTACGCCGACGGCGGCTTCTTCGCTGAGCTGATGCAGGTGCAGGACCCCGGCTTCATCGACGGCCATCATGGCGAGTGGCTGATGGACCCGGCGGCTCTGGAGCGCTACGCCCGTGCCTTCTGGCACGAGGGCAAGCAGATCCATGTGCATTGCACGGGCGATCTGGGTCTCGAGCTTGCCCTTGACGTTCTGGAGAAGCTTCAAGCCGAGCGGCCGCGCTTCAACCACCGTTTCACCATCGAGCATTTCGGCCTGTCGACACCGGAGCAGGTGCAGCGCATCAGCGACCTGGGTGCCCTGGTCTCAGCCAATGTTTATTACCTCCATGAGCTCGGTGAGGCGTACTGGAAAGACAGCATCGGTTACGAACGCGCCTCGCAGATGGCGCGCTTGGGCACCGTGGAACGGGCCGGAATCAAGTTCGCGCTGCATTCCGATTTCACGATGGCGCCGGCGCTGCCGCTCAATTCCGCCTGGGTGGCGGTCAATCGAATCGCGGAATCCGGCACTGTCTTGTGCCCAGAAGAACGCGTCTCGCTGGATGCCGCCATGCGCGCCATTACCATCGATGCCGCTTATATCCTGGGTATGGAGGACAGGATTGGTTCCATTCGCGCCGGAAAGCTGGCGGACTTTACGGTTCTGGAAAAAGATCCCTGGGCGGTTGCACCGGAAGCGCTTCGCGACATCGGGATCTGGGGCACGGTCTTCGAAGGCCGGCCTTTTCCATTGGAACGGGTCTAAACGGGTAAGAGGCCTTGTTCTTGTGCGATGCCTTCCGCTAACTTTCCGAATGTTTGGGAGTTTCCATAGAACGCTGTCTCTTTGCCATCTGAATAACTGATTTGGTCAATGAAACACGCTGGATGGAAGAAGATCGAGTCGCAACCAAGACGGCGTTATGGTGTCTGAGGAAAGATCTCTTCCGGCCCAGTCATCGTCGCCATTCGGTTCCGTTTCGTTCGGCATAAATGACGAGGATAAATTTCGCCATGCGACCACGCACGCCGATCTATTACACCCGGTGTCCCGTCCCCACGGCATCCGGCATTGCCTTTCAGACCGGCATGTTCGCCGACGCGTTCGAGGATTCGAACTACGTTGTGCCCAACATCGTTGAACTAGGCCCCGACCATCAGGATGTTCACTACACGCACTCGATCGAAATGTTCATCCGTGAGGGGGGCGTGGCGCCGCCGGTTTGGGCGCGCGCGAACGGTGTCGACTCCGTCGTCCTCGGCATCACTTTCATGGAAGAGTTCCAGGGCGTCTTCGTTCGCGCCGACGATCCGGTGGAGACGGTCTCCGGTCTTGCTGGCCGCCGTCTGGCCTTGCCGGTGTGGCCGCGGCTGGTATTCAATTTCTGGCGATTTGCGGCGTTGAAGGGGCTGGTCTCTGCGCTCAAGGTTCACGAAGTGTCGGCCGATGACGTGGCGTTTGTCGATATTGTCGAAGGCTGGGACCCGAGCGAGCGGCGAAACGTCGGCCGTGATGATCTTAAGG
>JAJFJC010000202.1 GCA_021774385.1 Alphaproteobacteria bacterium | reverse complement strand
CCCGATAAATGTGTGCCTATCTGGGTGAAAACATTGGTTCCGGTGTCTGTGCTTATGCCACTGAAGAAGGCTTCGGTATGCGTTGTCAAAAATTCCTTAGCATCGTTGAGGAGTACCGGGCGTGGCGCGTCCTTCAGGGCGGCCGGAACGCCACTAATTATGCTGTCTAACGCGATTACAAGTTCATCGAACGCGGGTTTGAATGAGATTTTGTTGTTGGGAAGCGTGTTCGCCTTGGCGATGAGCCTATTTCGCAGGAAAGTGGCATCGGAACTCAGAGCGGGCGGTGTCCCGCCAAAGAGCTGAATCGTATGCCAAAGCCTTCGGAGTTGCATGAGTTCTTCTGTTAATTCGTCCGCCTTTCTGTCTTTAATCGTGTTGGCAGCAGGCGGCGGAGACGTTGTGATACTCGTAGATTTCGCGATTGCATCGGCGAACCCGGAAACATCCGTTACCAGGGTCAAGTTGTCGCCCGCATCCTTTAAGGTATTGGCCTTGTCGGTCACGGATTGTGACAGTCGAGTTTGGAAAAACTTGAACGCTTTCTCATTCGATTGGTTCAAAGTTGCGGCCAAGGCGCGGCGTTCGTCTGGTTCGAGCGCCTTTTGCTTGTTGTTAAACTTCGCATATTGCGCCAGTTCATCGGCCTGAATTCGGATGGCGTTGCCGACGGTTTGCAATATCCGGATGTAGGAGTTGTCAGCCGAGGCTATGGAATTTGGTCCGAAGTCCAGTTTTAGACCACTGGTTTCATTGCCTAGGAGCGCGTTGTCGGCGATGAACAGCACTTTTTTCGAGAACTGGACAAAACTTCTACGAATGAGATCAAGCTCGGTTTCTAGTTCCTTGCTGTTGGTATAATCTGGATCATCTCTCAAATTTTTAAGATTGTTGTCCAGAAGCGTTTCAAGGCCCTCGCGCAATCGACCCTTTTCAAAGCCAACAGCGTTTGAGGCGATCTGTACGGTCTCCATTTTCTCCATAAATTTTTGGGCATCGTCGGAACTGAAAAATGGACCGCGTACGAGCCCGTACCGGCGTTGTTGGTCGCTGCTAAAGGAAGGTTTCCAGATGCCACTTTTATCCGCAGGTACCTTGCTGTCGACCCGGCGGAGGGCGGCTACGATCAATTCGGGTTCCATATTTAAAACCCTTACAAGTGATGCTTCGCCTTTCCCTAATGCATTCGGTCCCTTGAAGTTGCAATTTCTCCAAATACCGGCATTGTCTTGAATCAGGCGTTCCCTAGTTTCCAGTGTCTTGTTGTCGATAAAATTACTGTGCGTTAACGCCGTGCAAAATTTCTCCGGTCTCGCTAGTGAACCGATGAGGGAGGTAAGCCGCCGCGGTAGCGTATTGAATTGCGTAGGCAGAAACTCCTCCCTACGCACGACGAGCACCAATCCTTCCAGGCTATCGATCCAAATATCACGCATGGCATCGCGCGCTTTGCCGAAGGCGACGGCGATGGCCGTTGTTCGGCTTTTGAAAAACTTTGCTTCGTCGCTGGTTGGACTCTTAAAAAAGAGACGTGCGTGGATGGCGGCGATTTGATCAGTGGCAAGTTTTTCGAATAAATGATTCGATCCTAGGGATTGATTTCCAAGAGAAAATTGCGAGAGGTCACTTTCCAAACGGCGCAGGTTTCCATTCAAACCTGCCCTTGTCTTTTTTAACTCGGATTGAAATTCCTCTATTGCGAGGCTGACAACTCTTGCTCGGCTCGGAAGCAGGTATGGCTTCATGTGTTTTACTGAAAGGACTTGTTTCGTCTCGGTATCGCTTAAGGGTATCCCGAGATAAATTTTGTACGCATACCTTAATTTTTCATACGCTTCCTTTATTGCTTTTTGGTTCGCATTAATGCCAAGGAAGGTTTGAACATCCTCCGAACCTTTAAGAACATAATCCCAGGCTATATCGTTGGCTGAATCGTCAAATTTCTTGAATTCCGCCGTGTAGCGGCTTAATGCCCGTCTAATGCGTGTGGTGTATTTATTCACATCGTCGACATCACCCGTATCAACATCATCATAAAGATAAAGCAGACCATTCACCCGTTCGGCGGACTCTTTCCATGCGGTGTTATTAATGGTCTTGCCGTTTTGTTCCTTTTCACATTTCACGAGCGATAGGTTGACAATGAAACCGGCGCTATACCTTGAATTCGCCTGCATGCATTGCCGCAACTCATCGTTTGGCCACTGGATTCGGTTGCGGAGTTGAGTCAAGGCCTGTTTTGCGCTTGTCGCCAACACGCGCAGTTCTTCCAACTGCACGAGTTCGTGGTCGGCGAGGGGGCCTTTGTAGACGTCCACGTCGATGGTGGTGACTGCGCAGCCGCCGAGGAACGCTGCCATTGCAAAGGCGCTCAATCGGATGGAGAGGTTTTCGATAAGGCGCATATCAGCTTCCTCCCGGGGACGGGAGTTCGGCGCTGGTGGCGCTGTTCAGGGTTTGTAGACGTGTACGCTCGCCTTGCAGGGCCGATAGTGCGGTGAAGAGGTCCTTGGACAAATCGTTGTCCTGCGTCTCGGCACGTTGCTTGGCCTGCGCCGCTGCGACTTGACCGATCGAGCTGTCGATTGCGTTGAAGAAACTCTCCGGACTGGAGCCCATGACAATGACAAGCCGGTGATCGCGCGGTGCTTCGCGGAACCCTTCTGGTCCGAACTGCATCAGCCGGCGGCCGGTTGATAATTTCGCCAGGGTTTCGGAGGCGCCCTTGTCAACCGTCACATTCGTGGACTTCTGATCCTTGAAGTTCACGCTGGAGCTCAAGGAGTCGATGAAGGGGGCGGGAACCCAACCGCTGGCGAAGCGGACGAAGCTGATGAAACTGGCCTGGCCATGCACCCGGATGCGATAGACGGTCGGCGGCAACTGACCTTGGGGGTCGAACGCGCCGAGGTAGTAAATCTGCTGGATTTCTTGCGACGGCGAATTCGCGCCAAGAAGGGTTGCCCCGACGGTGCTGCCGATAATTTCCGTCGTGTTGCAGGCCGTTAACCCCAACCCGATAATGCCAATAGTGGCCGCGGATAGATAGTGACCAAGCGCCATTTTCCCCTCCCCATGCGATGGGGGGATTCGATCGTTTCATCGAATATTCCGCCCCAATTTGATTGCCGCCCGACGGAATTATCGCCTATTCGGTTTTAATTCTCTTTTTATTAGAAAGATGACTTTAAAAAATAGAGAATTAATTGGCAATGCAATTTTTCTTGTTAAAAAATACCAAATAATTGTGTTTTTCAACATTGAACTACGTTTCATTTTATGCCGCAAGGGGGAGAGGCGTGCTCGGATATTGGCTCAAAATTGCGCCCGCAGCGTTAATTTCGTGCAATTGCTGCATTTTTCTTGCCCAATTGAGGCGAGATTTACCGAGTAAAGCCGTCTGGCTTTGATGTTCAGGTCGCCGGTATTGCGTCCATCAGACCGCGTTCGCCAAAAGACGTAATTGAGCACCCCGCGTTGAACAGGTACGGTTGTTTTCCTGTCGGAAGGGAAGGGCCCGCCATGAAGATTACCGCCTTGCGCACGGCACGGGTCGAGATACCGATCGAGCCGCCGCTTAAGACATCCATTCATCAAATTCGCTCCGTCGGTTGCGTCCTCGTATTTCTCGATACCGATGTGGGGCTTGTAGGCGAAGGTTATACTTTTACCTTAAGCGCGGAGCGGCTTGATGTGCTGGACGCGCTGATCAAGAGCCTCGAGCCTATCGTGGTCGGACGCGACCCGTTCGATGTCGAAGCGATCTGGCGCGGGATGTGGAATGATATCCATTTCATCGGTCGGGCTGGCCTGACCATTTTCGCGCTGTCAGCAATCGATACGGCCTGCTGGGATATCGTCGGCAAGGCCACGGGCAAACCGCTCTACAAATTGTTCGGCGGCTGCCGGGAGTCGATCAAGGCCTATGCCAGTGGCGGGTTGTGGCTTTCATTGTCGGTGGACGAACTCGTGGCCGAAGCCAAGGGATTTTTTGATCAGGGTTTTCGCGCCATGAAGGCGCGGCTCGGCAAGTCGCATATTGACGAAGACATCGAGCGTATCGCCGCGATCCGAGACGCCATTGGCCCCAATATCGATCTGATGGCGGACGCCAATCAGGGCCTCTCGGTGGATCACGCCATTCGATTGGGCCGAAAGCTCGAAGCGTTCAATCTCGTCTGGTTCGAGGAGCCTGTCCCGACGCATGACCATGAAGGACATGCTGCGATCGCCGCGGCGCTCGACACGCCCATCGCGTCGGGCGAGACGGAGTACACCCACCAGGGCATTAAACGCATGATCGACGCCAAGGCGGCGGATATCCTGATGCCAGACCTTCAGCGCATGGGCGGCTTGACCGAATTCCGCAAGGTTGCCGCGTTGGCCGCGGCGCATGATATTCCGGTCTCGCCGCATATATTCTCGGAGCAAAGTCTGGCGATCGCCGGTTCCGCACCGAACTGCAATTACTTGGAACATATGCCCTGGTTCGAGCCGCTTTATAACGAGGCGATGACGGTCGAAGACGGCATGATCGCGATGCCCGACAGACCCGGCATCGGATTTACCTTCGACATGGACGCCGTCGAACGCTACCGGATCGGCTGAGATTAGGAACTACTTGGGCAAGCGTTCAGGTTCCATATCTTTCGAAGCGGGTACAGCAAGTTGTGGATGCAAACCTGAAGCCAGATGGTATTTTGATACCCGTTATGCCTGAAAGTTAGTCAAAATTCGTCGAAATACTTTACACTACGCGCGAGTGTCGAGCCGTGCCTTAATGGCGAAATAACTAGTTGTTTTATAATAATAAAAAACATGATAGATCGATTTTATTTGAGATGAGGCTGCTTTAGGTGTCGAAAAAATTTACAACTTTAATAACCTATTTTCAGGTATCGATATATTAATTCAATGCAATCAATGAGTTAACTTTCTGGCATGAAAATTGCTCGTATTAGTCGAAATTAGGGGCGCCAAATACCGTTTGATTGTTGGCGTACAAAAACAATTAGACCGATCAGGCGAATGGGAGGAATGTTTTGGCGTATGATAAAAAGGGCGCTGCCCTAAGAACAGTTGCTGTCGGAGCTTTTATCGCGGCACTGACAATTAGCGGTGCCGCACAAGCGGTGCCGGTGTTTGATACTTTCGGTGACTTGCCGGAATTCGATGCAGGTAGCGGCATACCAAATGACGCGTTTGCAATTTCGCGTACCACGTTTGATGGGAATAATATCACCCTTGGTTTATCAGCGGCGCGGCGTTTTGAAAATCCTCCGTTGGGTAATGATGGTGCGGGAACTTTTTTTGCGAACGCTGGATTCAATTTTGGCGACCCGAGTGATCCGAGTACACCAATTGGTACGAGGTCACCCGGTGCAACGTGGAACTTTAATTTTTTTATCGGAATTGAAGGAGGGAATGCGACAGCTGGTGACTTTGAAATTGTCCTTTTCTACGACTTTGATCCCGGTGTTGGTAATACTGGCTTAGGGATAATCAATCTCTCTGCTGTGGCACCTTCATTAACTGAAATTGAGGATTCACAGAATCTATCGTTTGGTTCTCTCGCGTCTAACGCGTTCGTCCCGCTGTTAATTCCGCCGAACTTTCAACCGTTCGATCCCAACGTAGCAGGGACTTACGAATTCATTCTGAGTGTTTCGCAGGTTGGCGTTGATTCACCTCTGGCAACCGTCGCGATTGACGTGGTTGTCGAAGCACCGGAGCCCGGAACTCTAGCGCTGTTCGGCGTCGGGCTGGCCGGATTTGGCTTTATGCGGCGGCGGCGCAAATCTGTTTCGTAATGTAACGCATAATCGCGTGTGAATAAGGGCGGCCAGTCTTTCGGGCCGCCCTTTTTTTCGAACGGCGGATCGTTGTAGATGCCCTGGTTCGATCTTCGTTAAAATTGAGTGATGACCGTCGAGGTGAGTATGATTCTCATGACTATCCGGCCGGGTTTCGGATATTCTTTCAAGATGGACGCTGTCGAGCGCATCTGAACGCGCGTAAAAGGACTTCTCGAATGCATGTCATCACCGTCAAATTCGAAATCAAACCCGAACATGCCGAAGCGTTCCGCGCCGCCATGGAGGAGAACGCTAGGCTGTCCCTGGAAAACGAACCGGGGTGCCATCAATTCGATGTCGCGTTTGGCGTGGACGACCCCACAATCTGCTTTCTGTATGAACTCTACACTGACAAGGCGGCGTTCGATGTCCATCTGGCGATGCCGCATTTCAAGGCGTTTGACACCAAGGTCGCGCCATGGCTGGCTTCAAAGATGGTCGGAGCCTACAAGCGTAGCTGGCCGAATTGAACATGACGAAAGAGGGCCAACCTTTCCGCCTGTTCTACCATCCCGCCAGCAGCGCCTCGATGCGGGTGACGCTCTATCTACGCTGCCGGGGCGTGCCGGTGTCGCGGGTCGAGCTCGTGAGCACGGGGTTGGAAACCGATCATCGCGGCATCCTCGTCTTTACCATGCCGGAAGGCGATCCCGAGACGGTGAAAGCCGGCACGACCGATTTGACGGCCTTTAATCCAGAGGGCCGAATTCCAATCCTGCTGTTGCCGGACGGCCGCAAGATGACCCAGTCGGGGCCGATCGTCGATTATATCGAGGACAGCCTGTCCGGCGGCACGGGGCCGGCGATGCTCCCGGAAGACCCGTGGCTACGTGCCGAGGCGCGGCGGCTGATGTGGATCGTCGCTGCTGATACGCAGCCCTATCAGAACATCCCCTTCATTATTCAGGCGATGGGCGAATGGGGTATGGTCAAGGCGGATCCCACCCAGCACCCGCTGCGTCTTCATTTCATCCGCCGCGAGTTCGGTGCGATGGAAGGCATCATGTCGGACTGCGCCGGACGCTTCGCCGTCGGCGATGAGATTACGATGGCCGACTGTTTCCTCGTTCCGCAAATCCGCAATGCCCTGCTTGCTGGGATCGACTTACCGGCCGAGTTCCCGACAATGTCGCGCGTTTGGGAAAACCTCATTACGCAACGACCGGTCCGCGCGGTACTCGATGAGGCCGGCGGCATCGTCCAGCCTTTCGCCTTCGACGCCGATAAATTCGAAGTCTACGCCGCGACCGCGAAAGACTAACAGACCGTTGGTTAGCCTGAAGGGGCGGTCGTGTAATACGTGCCTTTGCCTTCCTGCGGCAGGATACCTTGGCCTTTATGGACAATGACACCGGGGGCGGAGGGGCGGTCGTCCTCGCGTAGCCATAGGCGCAACAGAAGCCGTTTTTGCGCGGGATCGGGCGAGTCCTCGAAGGCGGTGCGGGTGTGCAGGATGCAACAATTGTTCATGAAAGTTGCCTCACCCGGTTCAATGGTCAGGTTGAGCCGGAATTCTTCCCGATCAGCCATCGCTTCGAATGTGTCCAGCGCTTCAATTTCCAAATCACTTAAGCTGACATGGCCCTCATCGACAGCCAGATCGATATAACCACGGATACAAATTATGTTTGGAATGCCATCGGTGATGGAGAAAGTCGGAATGCGTTCGGGGGTCACGAGGGGCTCGCCGGGTGGTTGCTCTCCGAAACGATGATGGTGAAAACCGTTATAGAGCGGCGCCAGCAATTCCGGTTTCGTCGCGAGTATTTCATTGTGTACGGCAAGCGCGCTCGCATAGCCGCTCGTTCCGCCGGTCATCGCCTTGCGGATGCAAAGCATACCGATATGGTCGCAGCGGTCGGTATGTAGTTTCAGTTCCCGGCTGCTTCGATAGGCCCGCTCATTCCTGTCCTTGCCGCCGACATTGACAACGTCTCCGATTAACTCGCCATTCGCGCTTTGCGAAACGGGACGGCCGATATGGGTGCCAAGGCCCAGGAAAAGTAGTCTGAGATCGTCTTCATCCATCCGGTCGACGGGCAAGCCCCGTAGCATCAGGAGGCCTCGACCATGCAACACTTCATGGCGCCAGGCTTGGACGTCTTCTTGTATGCCCGTGAGTGGAAAGCTTCGCGGATTCAAGGCCGCGTGATCGCCGCCAACTTTTCTATACGCGGCGGTTTCCGCTTCCAGCACGTCGATTTGCCGGGCACTGAGGTCAACGGCGAAATCGTCTTTCGATTTAAAGTCCGTTGCCTTCCAGGCGGCGGGATGTTCGAACGGTTTGAATTGTGGTTTGGTCATGGGACCTTCGTTCGCGGTTGAGGGGCGTCGAGAATTGTAGTCCGCTTGGTGGGCGCGCGGCAACATAGCGAGGTATCGCTAGGGTTAGGCCTTGTAGTTTCGGCCTTGTATCGTGATCGCGACACCGCCAAGAATAAGGCCGCCGGCGATCAAAAGGCGAAGCGTCGCGATTTCCCCAAGGAATAAGACACCGCCTATCGCGGCAATTGCGGGTACGGTCAATTGCACGGTTGCCGCCGTCGAAGCCATCAATCCCGGTAGTGCCGCATACCAGATTGCGTAGCCAATGCCGGATGCGAGTGCGCCCGATGCCGTCGCCAGTAGAATTCCTTCCATATCGCCGCTGAGGTTTGGCCACAACAGGGCCGCGACGAGGAGCATGAAAGGGGCCGCGCGAACAAAGTTACCCGCCGTCGCCGCCGTCGGTCTGCTTTCGCTGCGGCCCTGGAGCGAATATGCGCCCCACGCGACACCGGACACGGCCATCAAGGCCGCACCCATTGCCGGCGGCGCACTTAATCCTGGCGACAACAGATATGCCAGACCGGCCATGGCCGTGGCCATGCCGGCCCACTCAATTAGCCCTGGCCTCTCACCGCGCCATAACCCGACGCCAATCATCGTTGCTTGTACGGCCGCGAACAGGATCAGCGCGCCAGCCCCCGCGTCCAGTGTCACATAGGCGAAGGAGAATGAAATCGCATAAACAAACAGGGCTGCCGCGGATCGCCAATTCCCGTTGCGCCGTAGGGACCGCCGCTGTTGTCCAGGCGACAGGCACATCAAAATCACCAGCGTCACGGCGCCCGCAAGTAACCGAACCGCCGTAAAACCAACCGGGTCGATATGCTCACCGCCGAGTGCTTGCCGGCAAAGCACGGAATTGGCGGCGAAGGCGATCATCGTCACCGTCGTTAAGAGCAGCGTGCGTGTGCTTGCCGGTACAGTTTGCAAGTGGGGTAAATCCGATCTGAGGCGATGCGCACGATACACTGTCCTTCGCTTTACCGGCAGTACGAATTCCCGTTTTCTGGTAAAAGTGGAATCCATAAACTTTTTTCTATGCGAGGCGGTTTTTCTATTAAATATTTTGAAATTACTTTGGCCCATATTGTCGTCGGCGTCGCTATCTAGCATCGCTGCTCAGGGGAAATTAACGACGATGGGGACCCATGAACCGCTCACAACTTCGTAACATGATTCAATCCGGTCGGGCTGTGGCACTGGATTGCTATGCAATTGGAAAGTCGGTCAAAAAGGATGATGCACCGGGAAAACTGTTTAAAAATGATATTTTGAACAAGTCGGTAATTCTGAAGAGATATGAGCCAGCACTGGCGACCGATCCGAAATCTGTACTGGTCAATACGATCGTTTATTTTCCCTATGATTACGACAACGTCTACGACGGCGGCGAATCCGTGAATTTCAGCGATGGCGCGTTTCACGGCACCTTGGCTTTTAAGATCGCGAAAGGGGATCCGACACAGGAACTGCTCGAACGCATCGGCGAAGACATGAAGTATCTTAATCTCTTCAACACGATGCACAGCCTTGACCCGTTCCTATTCAAAAGCAGGGCGGAGCAGAACGAAATCGATTCCGAGATCCACCCTGCCTATTTTGCTATTTCGAACACCGAGTGGGACAAGATACGCCTGCCAATTCGAGAAAAAATTTCCAAGCTCGTCACTAAGGCGCTGGGGGGAACCGGCGAATCCGGCGACAATATTGCGCGCGAGCAGTATGTCGAACGTTTCCTGACGAAGATTTGGGAAGCCAAGGATGTGGATGGCATCGAACCGTTCATCAAGGCGATGCAAATTCCACCAGAAAAGGCACCGGAAGTGTTCTTTGCCTGGAAAGCGGTTTGTTATTATCAGGTTCGCTTCAATGACATGCAGGACAACTTGAAGGCATTGTATCAATGGGTGGGACACAACGAGCTGTGTTTTCCGGTTAACCATGTGAGCTTGCTACCCGAAGAGCAGCGCAAAATTAAGGATCGCCGGGCCAGTTTGCGCGAAAAAATGCGTGAGGGGTACATAGCCGCGCATAAGGTAATTGGTGAATATGAAAGTAGTTACAATAAGTTCGTGGATGAAGATAAACCGAATATGTTCATGAATTTTTTGGAAAATTCGGAGAATTCATATTTGAGTTTAGCGTCGCATGTCTCCGTTGCGACGCACAGTCTGAACCTATGGCGTTGGTATGTTAAGCAACATAGCCAAGTCATGCGTCACGAACACTTTCTGGAGCTGTTTGATGGTCTGGTTATGCTGTTCGGAGTCGAGGATGATGTCGAAAACATGGCATGGGCCAGTTGATCGCGAATGGTCGGCGGGTCTATGAAATGACTTCGGTCACCGCTAATAACGGCTGTAAGGACATTTAATCGTCGCTCCTTGCCTTTTGGATTTGTTCCTGTTGGTCTCCGCCATCGGCTGATAACGTCGGCGAATGATGCAATTGGATAGCCGACGAAAACGTATTCTTCTAAGCGCCTGTGGCGCGCACATTATTCAAGATGGATTGGGTGCGTCGTTGTATGTGCTGCTGCCGGTTTTGGCTCAGGCGTTTGGATTGAACTACGCGCAAATCGGGTTATTGCGGTCGGTGAATAACGGCGCCATGGCGCTATTGGAAATGTCGTCTGGTTTTGTATCTGAACGGCTGGGCGAACGTAACCTGTTGGCCTTTGGCTTGGTTTGCGCCGGCGCGGGATATGTTGCTTTGACCTTTGCCGAAGGTCTCTGGGTATTAGCAGTTTGCCTTTTTGTCGTCGGCGTTGGCGGTGCCTTTCAACATGCGCTTTCATCGTCCATCGTCAGTAACGGTTTTGAAGCCGACCGACGCCGCTCGGCGTTAGGGCTATACAACGCATCCGGGGATGCTGGAAAACTAATATTCACCGGCCTTTTCAGCCTTGCGACGGGAGTGGGAATTGCCTGGCAAAGTGTCGTTTCGGTTTTCGGGATCCTCGCGATAATCGGCGCGGCAGCGATATTTTTTATGCTTTACGCCGTTGCCGCAGGGAGCCGCCGTGCCAGCCAAGAAGCAACCGCCACACGCCTTCTGATCGGTTGGGGCATTCGGGATAAAGTGGGCTTTACCGGCCTATCGATCGCGGTTTTCTTCGATACCGCTATTCAGTCCGGATTTCTAACATTCTTGGCATTTTTTATCACGGCGAAGGAAGTGCCGCTTGGCCTCGCGACGTTGGCGGTCACGCTGACCTTGGTGGGGGGTATGCTTGGCAAAGCCGCCTGCGGGTTCCTCGCCCAGCGCATCGGTACGCGGGGTGCTTTCACTTTGGTGCAATTCCTTACCGCCGGCGGCATTATCGCCGTTCTCATTGCGGATAAAACCATGGCCTTCGTTTTGTTGCCGGTTTTAGGGGTCTTTTTGCAAGGATCGACCTCCGTAACCTACAGTGTCGTCAGCGAACTTGTCCATGTGGAGCGCGTGTCTCGCGGCTTTGCCTTGATCTATTCGGTGTCCAGTTTATCGGGGCTATTGGGGCCCATCTTTTTCGGATTACTCGGTGACAAATTTGGTATCGAGACGACGATGTTAGCCATGGCGGGCGTATCGATCCTCGCTATTCCGCCGATTATGGTCCTTCGGCCCCAAGTGGAAACACATAAGTCCGGTTAATCGTTGAGGGCACGATATACGCAAATCGGGATGTGACTAGAGAATGTTTTTATAAATCAAATTAAGGCCGAGGATTATGAGGCAGAAGAATACAATTTTACGGAACAGCACTTGCGATAGATGTCCGCGTATCCAGTGCCCGATCATCATGCCGATCAACATTGGCAGTAACGCCGCACCGGACAGCGTGATCGCGCGGCTATCGAATGCGCCCTGCTGAGCCAGTGACGCCGCCCAGGCAATCGTTCCGATGAGAAGCGACAGGCCGGCTGCCTGAATAAATCGCTCTTTTTCGAGGCCCAGCGCTTGCAAATAGACCATTAACGGCATCAAGAGAGACCCCGTCGTGCCGGTGAGCAAACCTGCGCCGAGTCCCACGAATGGGGTTAACAAAGCTTCTTGGTGCGGGGGTATTCTCGGGACATAAGCGAGCAATCCCATTGCTGCATAGGTGACAAGGACTAGGCCAAGTATCGCTGAAAGTATCCGTTGATCGATTTGAAAAAGAAGGACGGTGCCAAGCCAAACGCCGATGCAGGCTATCATGTTTAGTAACCAGAAACGGCGAAGGAGTGAAATAAGATCGCCGCCACGCATGATTTGCCAAACATTCGCGACGAACGAAGGAATAATTAAAATCGGAATTGCCTCGCGTAGCCCGAGGCCGCTGCTAAGAATCGCTATCGCCGTGGTTGGAAGGCCGACACCAATTGCGCCCTTAATAGTGCCGGCGACGACGAACGCAATCACGATGACGGTTGCTAGAGTAATGTCCATTTTCAGTTTCGAATCGTATTTACGGGTGCGGTTTCTACGGAAAATGAATGGACTGCTATTTTAGGTGGAGTAATTTTGGTTTTCCTTAACTAAGCCGGCATTTATGGAAGTGAGATTATTTTTCATATTTATCAATTAGTTGTGAGAGTCGTAAGTAATATTTAGTTGAAAATAATGGCTGGGAAACATTCTCAAAACTATAAAAAAATGGATCCCTTACTATGGGTAGTACATGAGTATTCCGAAACAGACGATAAATTCAATACAAAGTTAAATTTGAAAAGGGCGTTCATTTGGAGGAAAATGAAAAAAATTTAATGATTTCTCTTGATTTATACTTCCTATTCGGATTCTAATATTTATGCTTCTTATGGGAGAGGCTGGTGATAGTAGATGCAGAAATCTCTAAGTTGGCAGGACGGGTGCCATTAGTGCAGCCTGAAGACCCGAACGGATCTCCACCGTCGGAGGACGCGGATATGAGTAGTCGAAGGTGGCCGCCCCTATGGGCTGGAATTTTCGTATGTGCTATTGGCCTCGTTTCCTGGGGGGCGATTGCCGCCGTAATCGTGCGGGTAATCGAATAGCAGTTTGCGACAGTGTTTCTTTTGAAGTTCTTTCCTCCATGAACATGTTTTCCAATCTAGCGTAGCCTATTGGCCGGCAGGATCGGGTATCTTTATTTCTTTCTCCCCGCAAGCGAGCAAGACAGTTCGTCGCTGGGTATTACCAAATTATTAGCCGACCCTTACGGACTGGGTTGAATGCCTTTGGCTAAGATTTCTGTCGCTGCATTTTCGGCAATTTCAACTGCCTGTTAAGCATCAAAGGAGCCGCTTTCCCTGGGCAAAGGAAACACCTGCATCTCGTCCACGATTACACGGATCGAAGGAAGGGAACGGTCTAAAGGCACGCGAGGCCTGCAACTGCATTCACAAAATATTAACTGAATTGAATTGAATTCAGTACTCGAGGGTATATCGCCTCGCGTTTCTAAATTTAGTATGCACAACAAAAGCAAATAAGGCGCGGAAGAGGTATTAGGCGTGAATCTGCAGTCGGACTGGGTGCAAATAGGGCTAGATATCGCAATTGTTGCGACGGTGATCTATGCGGCAACGTTGGTCTACGAGTTTCGAAATCGTCTTCACCTGAAGTACCGCGCCATCGGCTGCGCAAGCATTTTCGCCGCGCTAACGATCCTCGGAACCTGCCAAGCCTTTGATCTCACGACCCTACATCTTTTCCCACTGTTCGGTGTCGCCCCGGAACTCAAAAATCTCACATGGGAGACATGGTCAGGGTTTCACGAATATACCTCGCTATTCGCCGTTGGCCTTATCGCAATCGGCCTGCTGGTCATCGCGCGCAACATCCGCATGGTTCTCGGCGCGACAGAGGGCCAAGAACGAATGTTTCGTCTGTTTTTAGACAACATCCCAATTCACACGAGCTTAAAAGATCATACAGGACGTTTTCTGCTTACCAATTCGTCGCTCGAAAGGTGGCTTGGTCTTTCGGTAAAGGAATTTATCGGTAAGACCATGCACGACCTCCTAGACGATCCGGCATTTCTTGAAAGTTTGAGTGAATCCGAACGGATTGTGCTGGAGAACAATAAGATTCATGAAACAAGGGTCAGGGTTAAAGGGCCGGATGACAAAGTCCGTGACTTTGCCGTGACTAAATTTCCGGTTCAGTCTCCGGACAGGTCATTTACCCATATCGGTTCCATCGCGGTTGATATAACAGAGCGCTTACAAGCGGAAGCGAATGCCGCCGAGAGCGAGATGCGGCTTCTCTCACTTCTCGAAGCCAGCCCCGCACGTATTACGTTGAAGGACGTGGAGGGGAAATTTATCATGGTCAACAGAACCTTCGCGGACAACGTAGACGCGACCGCCGAAGCCATGGTTGGCAAAAGCATGTATGATTGCTCGAGCAAGGATTATGCAGACAAATCCGCCGCGCAGGATCGCGATATACTTGAAACTGGTAACGTTCTCGAAATGGAGTACGAAACCAAGTCACCGGAAGGTTTGGAACTCCACAGACATCTGATCAAGTTTCCTGTTCGTGGGGTGACCGACGCCGTGGAGGGCATTGGTTCTATTAGCACCGACATCACGGCTCGCAAACGGACTGAAGCCGCGCTGCGTGAAAGCGAAGCACGCCTGCACGATGCGATCGAAGCGATGTCCGAGGGGTTCGCTTTGTACGACCGGGATGAGCGGCTTGTCCTTTGCAATGAACTTTATCGCCAGAGCTTCCCTACCCTGGCACGAATTGAAGGTCTGATCGTTCCGGGAATGAGGTTTGAGGATTTTGTCCGCGCGGGCGCGGAACGTGGGCTCGTCTTCACGGCACGGGGGCGCGTGGAGGAGCATATGCGGGAGCGGTTGGAGAAATTCCGCGACTCAAAAGGTCCCACGGAATTTCAACAGCCAAGAGGGAATTGGATTCGCTTCGAGGAAAAGAAGATTGCAAGCGGTGGCACGGTATGCATCCGCAGTGATATTACCAAGTTCAAACTAGCGGAGGAGCAATTACACCAGGCCCAGAAGATGGAAATTGTCGGACAACTCACCGGCGGCATGGCACATGATTTCAACAATTTGCTGGGCGTTATTATCGGCAATCTCGATCTTTTGGCCGAAGAGCTAGGGGACAACAGCGATTCATCCGCCTTGGTGGAGGCGGCGACGAAGGCCGCGCTCAACGGTGCGCACTTGAACCGCCAACTTTTGGCTTTTTCGCGCAAGCAAATGCTGTTGCCAAAAGTGATTGATGTAAACGAAAATGTTCTCAACATGTCGCGCATGCTACGCCGAACACTTGGCGAGACAATTGAAATCCGTACAAGGCAAAGTCACGGTCCATGGACAGCGGAAGTCGATGAGGCGCAGTTGGAAAGCGCGCTACTCAATCTCGCCATCAACGCACGAGATGCTATGCCTGCCGGTGGCACGCTTACGATAGAGACGAAAAAGGTGTCTCTCAATAAGGAGTACGTCTCGACCCGTTCCGAGGTGGCGCCCGGTGAATATGTAAACCTTACGGTGAGGGATAACGGTACGGGGATGCCGCCGGAAATCTTGGCAAAGGTATTCGAGCCATTTTTCACGACCAAGGATGTAGGTAAGGGGGCGGGCCTTGGGCTTTCCATGGTGTTCGGATTCGTGAAACAGTCGGGCGGCCATGTGGAGGCCGAAAGTGCGATCGAGCAGGGTACGAGTGTCGAGTTATATTTGCCGTATGCCAAGGCGCGTTGACAGAGCCTCATCGAGACACAGCTTACCAAGATTCAAGGCAAGGTGCCGTCCCGGCTCGATATGAGGCGCCTACGATGCCGGCTCTGTGTTTTCTTTCAATAGCGTCTTAGCTTACTGTTCGAATATAGATTTTGTTATGGGCACGTATCCTGCCTGGGTGCTAATTTTCTGAATCCATTTCTGGATATTCGAGTACGGGGATAGGTCGAAACCGCCTTCGTCCGCGACGTGCGTGTAAGCATAAAGCGCGATGTCAGCGATGCCATAACGATCGCCGGTAAAGAATTCCCGGTCCCTTAAATGAACCTCCATGACGTCTAGGGCATCGCAACCTTTCAGCATCAATTCATCCAATTGCCGCATTCGCTCCGCATCGGCGGAAACTTCGTCCCAAATGAAGTGGCGCCAATAGCGGGCCACGGCAATATTCGGCTCATGGCTATACTGCTCGAAGAACATCCATTGCAGAGCCTGCGCGCGCGCGAAATCGTCGGA
>JAJFJC010000201.1 GCA_021774385.1 Alphaproteobacteria bacterium | reverse complement strand
AACACCAGTTATTTAAAATCAATGCGTTAGTTGCACTCTTTCAGATGGTATGGATATTGCGTTGACACCCTGTAAAGGCTCGTTCTGGAGCCAAACGTAAATTTTTTCGACACTTTGCGAGGGAATATTGGAATGCGAAGCTTAAGCACTGCCTTGTTTGCGCTATTTTTGGGGACCATCCTAACAGTCATGACGGCGCAAACGACGCACGCAGCATTGTCGTCGACAGACCTCTTCACCACAGGTGACGGTTTAATTACATCCGATAGCAGCACTGGCTTCGAATGGCTCGATCTAACACAAACAGTAGGTGACAATTATAACACTACGCTCTCTTCAACATTTGTCGTCGATTTAGGATTCCAATTCGCAAATAGAAGTCAGGTTGAAGAGTTATTCATCAACGCTGGCGCGACCACCTTTGATTTGGAGATTGAAAGTCAATTTGGAGCAGCACAAACCTTCATATCTCTTTTTGGCTGCACAGGTAGTTGTGGTGGTAATTCAGGGCAATTCTCAAGAGGATACGCAGACTTTGATACGCCAGGCAGCTTTATTCCAAACTTATTTGTACAATCGCTGTCCGGCCCAGAGCGCGGCAGGTTTTTTCTAGGAAACGTCAATTCGTTTGGAAAAACCGACGCCCGACCTGATTCCGGCTCATTTTTGGTTAGGAACACTATAAATGTCCCCGAACCCGGCACCCTCGCCCTTCTCGGCATTGGCTTAGGTGGATTGGCCCTGGCGCGTCGGCGACGGAAACCCGCTGAAAGCTAAGCGTCATCACCGCGGTTCTTGCCGTGTATCCCTCGGTATGACCGCTCTTGTGGAGACGGCAGGTGCCTATTGCGATCAGGGTTGCGGGAAGTTCAAGGCAGCAGTTCGTCGGTTAGCGCCTGCGTGCCCGGTTACTCACAGGTTGGTTTTCTGGCCGTTTTCCACTCTCATCGGGTTACGCGCCGTTACCGAAAAAACTAAACTATAGATCCGGCGCAGGGCTGGCAGCAGAACCATCCACAGGCCCATCATGAGGCCGATGCCGGCGACCGCGAAGATCAACAAAAAGGGTTCGATCGACGCCATCATGTCGCCAAACGAACCGCCGCTATAAGTGCCTTTGATGAGGCCGGCGACCAGAAGCGCCAGGAAGAATATCAGGAGCGAACCATTGGCAAGCCAATAACCGTGATCCGCCATTCCCGACACGGTTTGCAAAGCGCTATCGGTGTCGCGTTGTTCCAGGACGAAGTAGATGGACCCCAACAGGATCATGGTATTGATGCCGATCGTGGTGCCCATGGTATGGGCGACGATGACATGGGTCCCGTGAGTAAAAAGGTTGAAGGCCGGAACCGAAATTATCAGAGCCAAAACCAAATTGATAAAGACCCAGATATCCGCTGCGAATAGGAATCGGTAGGGACGGCGGAAGCGGTGCTTCTGATAGTCCGACAGGGAACCCCGCCAGTCCCAGATGATTTTGCCGAGAATGAACAGTTCGGTCATGCTGACGAAGTAGGCGAAATTCCGAACCCATTCCGCGAACGGCACCGGGTAGGTGTGGTGGGCCCAGCCGAACATCAGATTGAAGAGGCCTAGGAAAAACAGACCAAAAGCCATCTTGGAATGCGCCATGGCCTCGTTGCCGCTGATTTTCTCCATGACAAATATCGCGGTGCCGTAGACCAGCATGTTCCATGAGCCGACTAAAGAACCATAAGACTTCCACTGCACCGCCAGTTCGCGCGCCATGTTTTCCCTGAAGTAGGGGAAAAGCCAAAGATAGCTTTCCGCGAAAGTTAGGAGGAAAAACACGATCCCCGTCCCCCACATCCAAAAATACACCGGCCAGGCGGATCGCCGTTGGATCACCGTATTAAAGTAATTGACCGCGAATAGTATCCAGGAGAGAAAGATCGGCAGAGCCAACACGGGGGGAAATTCCCAATATTCCCGGCCGCCGAACTGGCCCAGCAAATAGGCCCCGAGAATAGCCAGGCCGGTCACCAGAAAGATCCAAAAATGCCAGCGCGCCGCGCGGATCGAGAACAGTGCCAGCCCCAAGAGGTTCGGCAAGTAATAATAGACGCCGCCGATTGCGGTCAGGAATATCCACGAAACCGCGAGCGAAACGTGCAAGGGACGAAGCTTGTGGAACGGCAAGGCTTCAAGGAACTCCGGATAAAGGAACTTGAAGGCGCTCAAGACGCCGAAAAAAAGGCTCGCCGCCAACGCCAGCAAGCCGAGCAGCATAAAGCGCAGACCGGTGTCATTTGCCATTGTTCGCCCCCGAATAGGCCACGGCGCCAAACCAGCTGATCTCCGGGTGTGCCGGCGGGTAGGTTCCGGTCCGGTCGAGAAATACCAGGAACTGCGCGAGCGCATCGATTTCGGCTTCGCTAAATTTGAAATTCGGCATCTTGTCTGTGCCGTTTGCAATAAAGGTCTTGAGGTAGTCGACGCCTTTGTCGGGCGCCGATGCCACATTCGTCAAATCAGGGCCCATATGCCCGCCGAGTCCATATAGCTGATGGCAGGCGATGCAGTTCTTTTCCTGGAACAGCGCCAATCCCGCTTTCGCCTGTTCACTGGGCGGCTGGATATTGGGGGTGTCGGTGCCGGCGGTCCAGACATAGACGGAATAAACCGCGAAAACGGCGCAAAGGCAGAAGAACAAGCCGCGTTTTGACAATCGGCGACACTCCTTGGATTTACTCGTTGCCGTCTTGCGAAAACGAGAAGATGGCCACTGCGCACCACTGGCAAGGTCGAGAGATTTCCGGTTCCGGTTTTCACGCGAATTTCGCCAAGCAACTGTAGCGTTTTGCAAGGTTAAAAAATTGCCAAATATTTAACTGAATCACGAAATTATTAGAATATTATCCTAATTATTTAAAAATATATGAAATTTACTTCTATATACATATATCCAGCGCGAGGAACGGCACTTGGGCAAGGCCCTGAACCGACATCGGCTGCGCTGATCAATAATGGAGTCGGCGGTACAGAGCCGGAGGAGCATACCTAAGGGACTCCATTGACATCGCGGAAAAAACGCGCCTCTCCGCATTCCGTAATACAGTTTCCCGCCACCACCACCCCGCCGCCCGCGGAAACTGATCTAGTGCGCACCTCACGCAATTGTTATCTCAGGTTGCAGGGAGACGTTGCGGAACAGGGTACCGTTTTCATGGGAAACGTAAGGGATACCGGCACCTAAACAGTATGTGGGTAGTGTATTAATGGGGTATCGCAACACCAGTTATTTAAAATCAATGCGTTAGCTGCCCTCTTTCAAATGGCATGGGTATTGCTTTGACACCCTGTAATGGCTCGCTCTAGAGCCAAACGTAAAGTTTTTCGACAAGGGGCAAAAGTGCGGAATTTCAAATCAATAGCGTTCGCAATGTCTATCGGTGCTGCGACTCTAGGTATGACGATAACATCGGCACAGGCCGTCATTATCGGAATAAACGATGCGGCGTTGAATGTCTTGGGAGCGGCTCAAGATGGAAACAATATAACCAGAGATGTCGACAACAATTTGGACTGGCTAGATTGGACATCGACTCTTGGGGCTGGCACATCTTTTAATCAGATCAACGCACTCTTTGCTCCCGGCCAGGTATTGGAAGGGTTTAGGTACGCAACCGGCACCGAGTTTCTAAACTTAGCCATCTCAGCCGGTGTTCCGCCTACCCACATTGACATCAACGGTGGCACGCCAGTGCCAGCTCCACTCACAAACTTACTCGACGCCATAGGTATCACTGGTTCGACAAATGGCGGTTCATTTGCTTTCGCCCGCTTCTTGCCGACTGCTCTGCCAACCGTGCCGCTCGGTGGCATAAGAGCAGACAATAGTATCGTTGTAGATGTTCCCGGCGCCGGCGGCGACTTTTCAGGAAGTTTCGCCCCCGATAGCATTAGTAATAGCGTAGGGTCAGCTATTGTGCGTGATGTCGCCGCCGTCCCAGAACCCGGCGCCCTCGCCCTCTTCGGTATTGGCTTAGGCGGATTGGCCCTGGCACGTCGACGGCGGAAACCCGCTGAAGGCTAATACCGCCTTCCCCCCAGTGCGTTGGCTCTGCCTTTTAATCGTGTGAGAAGAATTTAGTCCTCACTTAGTCCGTCTGACGGATTACGCTTTGCAAGGCGATTAGTTGTAAGTATATAACGCTATTGCAACAATATACTAATAAAACAAAATACATATTATGCGTAATATATAATATAATATTACTTATATTATAATGTATTTTGAAATATAATTATTGCTTTTTTCAATATTACATGCCATTACTCCAAGTACTGGAATATGCAATAATGTAAAATTGGTTTTCCTCAACCTGTATAAAGAAAAATTCAGGTCCCTAGGCAAATTCAAAGCCTATTTAAGGAGCTTCTCAAATGTGTCGTAGTTACATAGAAAACATTGCCAAAGACGAAGCTGGCGCAACGGCAATTGAATACGGTTTGATCGCAGCACTTGTTTCCGTTGCCGCAATCAGCGCCCTAGGTGCAATGGGTGGCTCTCTCGTATCGATCTTTGGGACTGTTTCCACGGAGTTATCGAGCGCCGTCGCCGCACCGGCCCCTTAATCGACGAGGCAAAACGGCGGCTTATTGCGGTTCTTCCCAACGTTACTCACCAGCGCGTTCAGCACCTGCAGGATAGCGTTGATATACTTATCATCAGGCTTCGACGGGGTAAGAGCCGTCAACGCCCTTGCCGCTGAGACAACCAGCGAAAGGGGCGACACCCAAACAGGGATGATTTCAAGCCATTCGATTTATTTCTGCGCCCCGCGATTGGCCCCGATAGACGCTCGGTAATAGGCGACCTGGGCCTCTCTCTCGCGTCGCTATGGTCCAATCGATATGGTTATGAATCACTTAAGTCCTGATTCAAGGCCGGGCTGGTTTAAAGGGCGTCGACCCGCCGTGCGATACTTCTCAAAGCGTCGGCGTCGATGACGCCGAGGGCGTTCTGCTCGGCCTGGGTAAGCAGGGCAAAACGCCATGCCCAAAGCAGCGCGGAGAAAAAGCCGCGGATGGTGCCGTTCTGCTCTGCAGAATCATGTTGCGTTGCAATAAAAGGGCCGCTGGTTTCTATTCTGGTAATGTCGGACACGATGTTTCTCTATTCCTTGTTATGGTTAGTTTTTTGCGGGAAACCGTGGGTTCCCCTAGTATGTGGAGCTAACCTGCGTGAATCGGGCTAATCCTCGGCGTAAATTGTTAATATTTTCCTTAGCCACTGAAAATAAATCATAAAACATCCCTCGCATTTCCGCTCTCTTGCGTTCGCGGCCCAGGGAAATGTAGCGGTTCAGGTCGGCATCCGTCACCGGCACCCACGCTCGCTCTTGGTCGAATTTCGCCATATTAATTTCCTCATCTAGCCGTTTCCGGCAGTAATATCTGATTATCAATGTATGCTGCATTGCAGTAAAAATAACCGTCGAACGAGGCATGGCAGCCATAACTTAACGGCATGGCGGCGGC
>JAJFJC010000021.1 GCA_021774385.1 Alphaproteobacteria bacterium | reverse complement strand
AAGCGAACAAAGCGGTGGCGGGTCCCGGGCCTTCCGGCCCGAATGACGAAGATGGCCAGAATTCGGTTGGGGCAACGGTCCGGAAAGCGGAAGAGGCGTTCGAACGCGCGCTTGAAGGGGCCGGCGGCGTTTCCTCGGCGGGCGCGTCGCCAGACAGAGTAGATGCCGCGAAGCGCGCCGAACTCGATGAACTGGCGCGGAGCAACCGTATCAAGGAACGTTTGGAAGTCTTTAAGTCGAGAGGTTCATAGGATTGTTCGAATTCGCCCTTGAAGCAGGAAACCGGCCTTTCGCGATTGCGCTGGGCTTGATGTTGGGGATCGCTCTTCTCGAAGGAACGATGACCCTTTTGGGGGCGGGTCTATCGAACGCGATAGATGCGTTGTTGCCGGAAATGGATGGCGATGCCGATATCGACATTGGTCCTGATGGGAGCGATATCAATGGTTCTGGTGCTGATTTTGGGGATTCCGCAATTGATCATGGTGGTGTGGGCTCGACGTCCGCGTTGTCACGGCTGCTTGGCTGGCTGTGTATCGGCAAGGTGCCCGCGCTGGTCCTGCTCGTCGCGTTCTTGACGATGTTTGGCCTGACTGGATTCATCGTGCAGTCGATGTTTCAGGGTATTGCGGGCACGCTTCTGCCGGCCAGTCTCGCGTCAATCCCCGCTGTCATCGTCGCGGTACCGTCGATGGGCCTTATCGGAACCGGTTTGGCTAAACTGATACCCAAGGACGAAACATCCGCAGTAACCGCTGACACATTCGTTGGCCGTATCGCCACTATTACGATCGGTACCGCTCGCAAGGGTGAACCGGCCGAGGCGAAGCTGGTCGATGGCCATGGTCAAACACATTACGTCATGGTCGAGCCGGACGTCGACGGCGAGGTTCTCGATAGTGGCAGCAGCGTATTGCTTGTTGATCAAGTCGGCCCGCGGTTCGCGGCCGTTTTAAATACCAACACCGCTTTAACAGACGACTGAAGCACGTGTGGCGAGGTTAAGGGATAGGAGAAAATTTTATGTTTTATGGACTAACGGACATTTTGATCATGGTCGGATTAATCCTGATCGCGCTGGTGACGATGGGGTTGATTTTTTCCCGACTTTATAAACGGTCGTCCAAGGAGGTAACGTTCGTCCGAACCGGGCTTGGTGGCCAGAAGGTTATTATGAATGGGGGCGCGCTCGTCTTTCCGGTTTTGCATGAGATCATTCCGGTTAACATGAATACGATGCGGCTTGAGGTGCGGCGTGCCGACGAGCAGGCGTTGATCACCCGGGACCGGATGCGGGTCGACGTCCTGGCCGAGTTTTATACGCGTGTGCAGCCAACGGTCGATTCCATAGCGAACGCGGCACAGACCCTGGGTCAGCGAACAATGATCCCCGACGCGTTGCGGGAACTGGTCGAGGGCAAATTCGTGGATGCGCTTCGCGCCGTTGCCGCTGAAATGGCGATGGAGGAACTGCATGAACAGCGGGTAAGTTTCGTCCAGAAAGTGCAGGTCGCGGTGTCCGAGGATCTACTCAAGAACGGTCTTGAGCTTGAGGCCGTATCATTGACGGGCCTCGATCAGACCAACCGCGAGTTCTTTAACCCGGACAACGCCTTCGATGCCGCGGGGTTGACCCGCCTGACGTCCGAAATCGAGGAAAAACGAAAGCGTCGAAACGACATCGAGCGCGATACCCAAGTGGCGATCGAGCAGAAGAACCTGGAAGCGGAACGGCAGACGCTGGAGATATCCAGGGAAACGGAATATGCGCGGCTGCAACAGGAACGTGAGGTTGAAGTAAGGCGTGCGTCGCAGACCGCGGAAATCAAGGGCGAGCAGGCGGATAAACAGCGCGAAGCGCAAGAGGCACAAATTTCGGCCGAACAAAAAGTGGAATCCGCTAAGATACTCGCCGAACGGCAGGTCGAGGAAGAGCGGATCGAGAAGGATCGCCTGATCAAGGAGCGTGATATCGCGCGCTCGAAATCCGTCGAGACGACGGAGGTCGATAGGGTCAAGGCCGTGGAACTGGCGAACCAGGACCGTGCAATTGCGATCGCCGAGAAATCCAAGGCGCAGTCCGAAGCCGAGGCGGAAGCCGATAAGGCTCGCGCCGGCGCCGTGACGGCGGAGGAGATGGTGACGACGGCGCGCGAAATCGAGCGTGTCGAGCGGGAAAAGGCGGTCGATCTCGTCGAGGCGCGCCGGGCCGCGGAGCGGGACGCGATCAAGGTCACGATCGCGGCGGAAGCGGAAAAGGAAGCCGCCGAGGATGAGGCCTCCTCCATTCGTATCCTCGCCAACGCCGCGGCGGAAAAAATTCGCGTCGAGGCGGAAGGCGATGCCGACGCGGAACGGCTTCGCGTGGCGGCGGCGGAATTGCGGTACGCGGTTGACGCCGCGGGCAGCCGCGCCCTGAACGAGGCCGAGAACCTGCTGACCTCGGAAATCGTCGAGATGAAAGTGCGGCTTTCGGTGATCGAGCATCTGAAGGATATCATTCACGAATCCGTCAAACCGATGGAACAAATCGACGGAATCAAGATTATCCAAGTCGACGGTTTGACCGGTAATGGCGCCAATGGCGGTAGCGCGGCGGCAAACGGCGGTGGGAGCCTCGCCGATCAAGTGGTGGGAAGCGCTTTGCGTTACCGAAGCCAAGCCCCACTCATTGATGCGCTGATGAAGGAAGTGGGATTGTCCGGCAGCGATCTGGACAGTCTTGTCTCCGGCGTGAAAGCGGACGTGGAGGATACGACCGAAACGCCACCGAGCGCGGAATAACTTGCCCTGGTCGCGAAAAAAAAAGGCGACGCCGGCCGGTAATATGCTGGCGGACCCGGCCGTTTCCGAGGCACCACCGGAGCCTTCCTCGGAGCGGCCGCGTTCCTCGGCGCACTATATGCCGAAGATCCCGCGCGGTTTGGGATGGAGACCAAAGGACATCGAAAAATCACGATGGGATGCTGATGAGCCCTATCATCCAACATCTTCCGGTAAATCGAATTCCGGTGCCCTAAAAGTCACGTTTTTGCTGGGCATCGGGTTGCTTGCGTTGGCCGGTCTCATAAAGGGCGCGCAGCACTACTTCCTTGTGGGGGAGGATGGGTTTGTTCCGAAAACATCCGCCAGTATCGGGGGTAAAGTTGAGCCGCCGCCCACGGCGGCGAGCGAACAAAAAGAGGCCAACCCGTCGACGCCGGAGCAGCTTTTCGAACGGGCGTCGGCCCTGCGGCGAGATCGTGATAAATCCCAGAGCAAGCAAGCTGAGGCGGCGCGGCTCTACGAGGCCGCCGCCAAGCAGGGACACGCCGGTGCGCAGAATGCCATGGGGTGGTTATTCGCTGAAGGTGAGGGGGTGGAGCAGGACCATGTGCAATCCGCCGAATGGTTCTTGAAGGCCGCTCGGCAAGGGCAAGCGCGATCGCAAAACCGAGTTGGGATTTTGTACTTCCGTGGCCTCGGTGTCCGGAAGGATCCGGCGGAAGCCTTGCGGTGGTTTAGGGCCGCCGCCGAAAAGGACAATAGGGTCGCTTCGCACAATGTCGGTGTGATGCTCGATGATGGCCTGACGGGAGAGAGCGATCACGTCGAGGCGGTTCGTTGGTTTCGCAAAGCGGCGGAATTGGGTTATGTGAAATCACAGTACCGTCTCGGGCGAAATTATTATTGGGGAACCGGGGTTGAGAAAGACGATGATGAGGCGGTGTACTGGGTGCGAAAAGCGGCAAACAATGGATATGCCGAAGCCCAAAGTCTTTTCGGTCATTTTTACATCCAAGGGAGCGGAGTGGAGAAAGACTTCCTTATGGCCTATATGTGGTACACGGTCGCAATCGAGGGCAACGCAAAAAACGCACAAGCCAACCGTGATGGCATTATTGAAAAACTGACGGTGGCGGAGATCGAAAAGGCGGAGCGGCTTGCAGTCGAATGGCTCGCGGCGCACAAAAAATAGGTCTGATGGCATGGCTGATCCGCTCGCTGTTAATAAGTAGAGCAAAGAAACAGGGCCGATGGTAATCGCCTGCGGCGATCCCCTTCAATCCTGATTTTCTCTATCCCTACAGCCGCGTATTTAAGCGGTGCCGCCGTCAAGAACGTCGCGCAGTTTGCGTGCGAGATCGATTGTCCGGAAGGGTTTTTCCAATAGGGCGCGATTGTTGTCTAGCTTACCGCGATGCACGATGGCGTTTTCCGTGTAGCCGGACATGAAGAGGGTCTTGATCGTGGGGCGGCGAATTTTCGCTTCTTGGGATAAGGCGACGCCGTCCAACCCCCCGGGCAGCACCACGTCGGTTAGAATAAGATCAATTTCAACATCGCTATCCAGGATTTCAAGGGCGGTGCTTCCGTCTTTGGCAGTGTGGGTGCTGTATCCAAGTGTGACAAGCTGCGTTTCCGTGAGAATTAGAAGATCGGGATCGTCCTCTACCACCAACACGGTTTCACCTCTAGCGCGCGGCGTGCTGGTTGCTTGTGGCCGGGGGATATCGGCCACTCTGTTGGCGCGTGGCAAATAGAGTTTAACCGTCGTTCCCTGACCTTCCTCGCTGTATATCGCTGCATGTCCGTTTGATTGTTTGGCGAAGCCAAAGACCATGCTAAGCCCGAGGCCTGAGCCCGAGGCTAAGTCCTTGGTCGTGAAGAAGGGTTCGAAAGCCTGTTCACGGGTCTCCCGCGTCATACCTATACCAGTATCGGTAACCGCAAGCATCACATACTGGCCGGCTTTCAAATCGGTGTTTTCTAGCGCGTATTCATGGTCGATCCGGGCATTTGCGGTTTCGATGGTCAATTTGCCGCCATCAGGCATTGCGTCCCGCGCATTGATGGCAAGGTTCAGTAGCGCATTTTCTACCTGCCCTGGGTCGGCTTCGCATATCCACAGACCAGCGCCGCGTATGGCTTCGATCTCGATTGTTTCACCTAACGAGCGCCGCAACATGCCGAGTAGGCCAGATACTTGGTTGTTGAGATCGATCGCTTTAGGCGCGAGTGGCTGTTTACGGGCGAAGGCAAGCAGATGGCGGGTCAGTTCCGCGCCCCGCTCCGCACCACGGATCGCGCTGGAAATGTAAGCTGACTGTTCTTTATTCTTGTCAGCCAGTTCCGCCGCCAGGTCCAAATTGCCGATAACCACACCAAGTAGATTGTTGAAGTCATGCGCGATGCCACCGGTCAGTTGGCCGACAGCTTCCATCTTTTGCGCTTGGCGTAGTGCTTCCTCGGCACGGTTTTGTACCGTGATGTCTTGGACAAGGGCGAAAAAACCAACCACATCGCCGCCAGGATGAAAGTGCGGTATATAAAGCGCCCTTACGTCGCGCGCGGCTCCTGTTGGAAAAACCATGGTTGTCTCGAAGGAGACTTCCTTGCCAGAAAGCGCTTCGTCCATCTTGTCTTTAATCTTCGCGTAGCCTACTTCGCCTAGTGCTTTTTCAACCTTTTCGCCGATATAATCTGAGGCTGGCGAGCCGTACCAGTCGGTCGCGGCCTCGTTCACCATGATGAAGCAGCGGTTCTTATCGATATGGGAAATCACGATGGGCAAGGCGTTCGTCACCAGACGAAGCTGTGCCTCGCTTTCCCGCAATGCATCTTCGGCCCGAACACGGCTGGTAATATCGGTCGCGGTACCGCGATAGCCGAGGAAGGTACCATCCGGATCATGAATTGGGACGCCGCTGGTACTAACGATGATCGTGCCTCGATCGACGGTCGTGAAGGGAAACTCGTAACCCTTAAACGTCCGATGTGCTTCTAAGTCGGCACGATGATCGGACCACTTGTCTTGATCGACCGCCTGGTGATTGGGTTCGCTAGCTTCGCCCCTTCTTGATCCGATCATGTCCTCTTCCGTGAGACCACTGATTTGATAGAACCGTTCCGAGATGAAGGAGAATCGAAGGTCCGGCCCCATTTCCCAGAACCAGTCCGATGCCGCTTCGGCGAAATCCCGGAACCGCCGTTCGTTTTGGCGAAGGCCTTCTTCCGCCTGCTTGCGTTCGATCACCAATCCGAGCTGCCGCCCTAGTTGAGAAATTAGATCCAATATGTTGGCGGCAGGTTTTACTTCGTCGGTGGAAAAATATTCGAGAACCGCCACTACCTCGTTTTGAACGAGGATCGGAAAGGCGAATGCGGACTTTAAGTCCTGAGCCGTACCGCTCTCGGCGCGCGGAAAATTCTTGTCCTTGGCAATATCGACGATCCATGCCGGCTCGCCGCTGTAAAGAACCCGTCCCGGGAGCCCCTCCCCACGGGAAAACGAGGTGTTTTCCGTGATGCGGCGAAATTCAGTAAAGTGATCCGGTGCGGCTATGTGCCAAATTTCGGTCGGCACGAGTGTATCGTTGTGGTCTTCGGATCGTTGGTAGACATGGCCGACCGGCCAGCCGGTAAAGGCACACACTTCGTCGAGACAGATGCGCATCGCATCTTCAAGCGTAGAGGC
>JAJFJC010000003.1 GCA_021774385.1 Alphaproteobacteria bacterium | reverse complement strand
GGATTTCGATATTCCGCTTCTCGAGGTTTCGCTCGACGACATTGAACAGCCGTCCGCCGCCGGGCATGCCGCGCACCTGTGGGTAGGTTTCGGCCAGGTCGAGGTCCTGAACGTGCTCAATGGTGAAGTAACCGAAGGTATCCTGTCCGGGAAAGGGATAAGTGCCCGGCGCCTCGCGCAATTGGGTCTGCGCGCCGACGGCCTCGGCCAACGATTCCACGAACGTGGATATTTCGGTCATGCCCTTCGCCAGGGGCCGCAATGTTTCGTCGGGCGTTGTCCCCGCGCAGGTCGCTTGCAGATAGGCGAAGGCGTCATCGGCATCCTTGGCGACGCGGACCGAACCGGCGGAGCAAATCGAAATGCCACCCGGGTCGGGCATTTTCTCCAGGACCAGGGTTTTGGCGCCCTGATCATGCGCGGTGATCGCCGCCGCGCCGCCCGCGAAGCCGCAGCCGACTACGATGACATCGGTTTCTTCGTCCCATTGATCCGGAACGGTTGGTGTGCGTCGCAACTCTGTCATGTAATTTCCCTTTTTGCGGCCAATTATATCGCGAGAGTGGCTGAGTTAGAAGCGACAGGCATACTAACTTTACCGGCGAGTGTTCAATCGAGCGCGGGATTAAGTGCTTTTCAATGGCTTTTTCAACGGCTTTTTCGGCCAGTCGCCGCTCGCTTCTCCTGCAACGGGTGGTTTGCATCCATCTGAAAAATTGCTCTTCGAATTGCCGCGATTTTGGATATCGAAGTCCTGATCCGGCCGCGGCATGACAGAGATCGCAAAGGGATAGGATTCAGTTTGTTCGTGCTCGCAGCCTTGCGCCATGACGCCGACGCTGATCGCATAGGAGAAACGCTTGTATTTCGCGCTTAATGTAATGTCCGTGACGACAACGGGCCCCGTTGCGGAGAGCCGTTTGCCGGCTGCGAGGACGACGAGCATTTGCTTCGCGAAGTTTATCTGGGAAAGGAGCTTCTCCTTTTCGCGCTTGCTCAAGGCCTCCGCAAGCCATGTTCCCTTGATCTCTTGCTCGCTGGTGATGAGCGCGAAGCCGCCGGTTCTTGATCCATTGCTTCCGGTATGAATTTGTTTGAACCCGGCATCTGGGTTTACGCGCGGCCGAGCTAAACTTTTGTAATTGGGTGCCGGAACGTTGATTGATTTTCGAACTCGCGCGAGTTCTTTGGTTAGCGCGGCAAACTGACGATGTGGTTCCGTATTGACGGTGAACCTGCCTTTGTACTTATGGTGCAACGCATCGAGCTTTTTTTGGATCGTGTAATAGTCGTCATTCGCGAGCGGCCCGATATACTGCTTCAACTTCTCAATTCGATTGTGCCGTTGCCTGATAACCGTCTCTTCGAAGTCAGATGGATCAGGCTTTCTTGTATAGTTCCAACCGGGGTCATATCCCGCAAACAAGATGGGTGACCAGGCTTTCAGGCGCGATAGCACGGTCGCGGTTTTTTCGCGGTTGCGATAAATCTCTCTCGCGCCTGATCCTCCGCCTTTGTAATACAGGAAGGTGAACAGCCGGCCCTTCTTGACTTTGTCATCTTCGGTACTTGGGAACAGGAGTTCGGCATCGGTTTGAAAGCGCACCTGACTGGCGAGCAGAAAGAAGCTGGCATCCAGCTTGCCGCCTTCTTGTTCGCAGATAACAACGGATTTGATGAGTTCGGCATAGTTCATTCGGCCCGCGTGTAATTTGGCCTCATCGCAGTCGGTTGTTTCGGAAAAATGCCAAGACCTTGCCGCTTCCTGAATTGTCGTTTTTGCGGCGGACGCCTTTGAGGGGGCTCGTTCTGCGGTGTCAGACGTTACGCATGCCGAGGCGAGCAACGAAATCGCGCAGGCAAGGAGGCGGAAGCGTAAATTCAGCATTGGCGAATCCATGAAGATGAACGCAACTAAAAATTAAACGCTGAACCCCGCGATGTGAAGAGCCTTGTACCGAACCTGGTGCCGGTTCAACTCGTTCTTACTTCGGGTCTTCCTTCGGTGCGATGTTTGGGATGCCCTGCATCAGCCCCTCGGGGACCATGGTGAGCAAGTCGCCGACCGAGAACATGCCGTCATCGTCCTGTTTGAAAATCGACCGCGCTTCCTCGCCGAAATAGTAGGTGTGGATGCGCGACCGTTCAGCGTGAAAGAGTTGTCCATTGACGTCCTCGGCCGCGTCGGTGGCGAGATAGGCGACCATGGGCGCAACGAATTCCGGTCCGGGCATCGCCATGCGGGAATCGTATTGCGCTTGGGTCAGGAGCCCCGCGTCGAGACGGCGTTTCCAGCCCGCGATGACCGCGTCGTTGACGGTCATGCGGGTCGCCGCCATGGGGCACATGGCGTTCGCCGTGATGCCGTAGCGGCCGCATTCCCGCGCGATGGAGCGGGTCAGCCCGATGATCCCGGCCTTGGCGGCGGAGTAGTTGCATTGCCCGATCGCGCCCTTGAACGCATCGGAGGAAAAATTGATGATCCGTCCGTGCCGCTCGGTACGCATCACTTTGGTCGCGTGATGGCACATGTTCCAATGTCCTTTGAGGTGGACCGAGATGACCTCGTCGAAATCGTCCTCTGTCATGTTCCAGATCATGCGTTCGCGCAGCATGCCGGCGACGTTCACCAGAATGTCGATCTTGCCGTACGTATCGACGCATTGCTTCACCATGCGCCCGGCATTGGCGTACTCAGCGACGGAGTCGAAATTCGCGATGGCCGTGCCGCCGGCTGCTTTGATCTCCGCGACGACGTCATCCGCCGGCGCACCTTCCTCCGCTTCGCCGCCGCGCCCGACACCGGGGTCGTTGACGATCACGCTGGCGCCTTCCTTGGCCAACAACAGTGCTACTTCCTTACCGATGCCGCGTCCCGCGCCGGTGACGATGGCAGATTTTCCTGCGAGATTCATGGGATGTCCCTCCAGCGTTTTTCGAATTTTTCACACAAAGGGTATTCGGAGGAGGCAAAGCCTGTCTACCCAGGCCGGGTTCGATGAGTCTTTGGACGGCGGCTGTGCGGTCTAATGTAGCGTTGCGGTTTGTTTTTTGATCAACCTAATATGGAGGTGAGCGCCGTTTCGCGGATAACGCATCGGGGCAAAAGCAATCGCGAAAAAGAAAGGGAACATCATGCCGTACGGATTTCGCAATCTTGTCTTCGAGGGAGGCGGCGTTAAGGGTATCGCCTATGTCGGTGTCATGGAGGTTTTGGAGGAGAAGGGCATCCTTCAGAATATCGACCGGGTTGGTGGCACGTCCGCCGGCGCGATCAATGCCGTTGCGGCCGCGTTGAATTTCTCCAACGACGAAGTGCGGGACATCCTGAGCACGCTGAACTTCAATAATTTCATGGATGATTCTTGGGGTGTCGTCCGAGACCTCGACCGTTTGAAAGATGAGTATGGCTGGTACAAGGGAGACTTTTTCCGCAATTGGATCGCCGGCTTGATCGAGGAGAAGACCGGCAATCCGAACCTGACATTTAAGGGCTTGCACGACTTCAAGGAACTCCCTGGTAATCCGGAAGGCTTTCGCGACCTGTTTGTGTGTGCCACGAATCTGTCGACGCATTTTTCCGAGGTGTTTTCGGTCGAGCATACGCCGCGCATGCGGATTGCGGACGCGGTGCGTATGTCGATGTCGATTCCGTTGTTCTTTGCCGCCGTGCAACGCCAGCCGGGCAACGATATCTATGTCGATGGCGGCGTCTTGCGCAATTATCCGATAAAGCTATTCGACCGGGAAAAATATATCGACGCGTCGGATCAAGCGGCCTATGTCCGTATACCGCCTTATTACAAGGAAGCCACGGCTTCGGTACAGGCGCGGAACCGGAACAGCAGCCCTTATGTCTACAACAAGCAAACGCTGGGCTTTCGATTGGATTCCAAAACGGAAATTGGGATGTTCCGCGATGGGGCGGAACCGAAGCACAAAAAAATCGATGATTTTTTCGACTACGCCTTGAACCTGATTGGGACGTTGTTGGACGCGGAGTTGAACAAGCATCTGCATTCCGATGACTGGGCGCGAACGGTCTATGTCGACTCGCTGGGCGTCGGCACCACGGACTTCGATTTGCCCGACGAAAAGAAAGAAGACCTCGTGAAATCCGGCCGGGAAGGTGCGACGGAATACTTTAAATGGTTCGATAATCCCAAGAAGAAGGTGATCAACCGGCCCAAGTGACATGTCACACGGGCCTCAAATGACGGCTCGTTGATTTTAACGCGGATTTCCGATGTCGAGCGTCATCAAGTCCTCGCCCCAAATCAGTCGGCCGTCATACACAGCGGCGATGTCGGCGATGACACGCTCTCTCACGCCGTCGGTGTCGATCGTTGGACCGTGATGCGTGGTCACCAATGTCTTGACGTTGCAATCGCGGGCCAATTCACCAAGGGCTTGCTGCTTGGTCCGCTGTGACGGGGTTGAGTAGGCCGGTGTCGTTTCACGGGAAACGTCGAACGAATTGAGGTAATGGATAAGTAAGTCCGCACCCTTGGCCAATTCATAAAGCGGCTTCGCCGGTGCCTTATCGACGGGCAGCGTAATATCGCTGGAATAGGCGAATACACCGCCGTCGGCCTCGAAGCGTACGCCGTAGCTGACGAGATAGGGTTGATGGTGCGGTACGTTGGCTAGTTTCATCTTCCAGCCATCACCTTCGAGTGTATCGGTTGCAGCAACCTCGGTAACATCGGCTTCCGGCCAGGGCCGTGGTGGAATACCGCCGCGCGAGGCGAAAATATCCAGGCTGTTTTGATGACTGGTCCGCGCCGTGAGGTCGAGCTTGAACGCGCCGTCGGGTCCGAATAGGCGGTCGACCATGTGTTCGAGCCCCGGCGGGCCAAAAACTTTCAACGGCGGCGTTCCCGGCGGGCTGATATCCCAGCGATGCAGGAACAGGCGGACGAAATCGAGACAGTGGTCGAAATGGAGATGCGAAAAGAAGACATGCGTGACTTGCGTCGCCGAAACGCCGGCCTGCATCATGCGTTGAAAGGTTCCGGGGCCGTGGTCGATTAGGACAACGTCGTTGCCGACTTCAACCATATACCCGGCCGAGGCGCGTTTGAGGGACGGTACCGGACTGCCGGTGCCGAGCAGCGTAAGTTTCATGCCGTATTGTCCTTGTCCGCTTCTCCAGCATTGTGCATGGCAGACACCAATCAGTTCGCGGTTGGATAGGCGCCGCTTTCGTCATGGACTTCACCGCCAACCAGGGGTGGATTGAAAACACAGATCATGCGGATTGCCGTCTTGCAGATAATGCGATGCCGTTCGTGTTTGTTCAGGCAATACATTACGCCGGGCTTCAATTCATGGGTGACGCCGGATTCCAGTTCTTCGAGGATACCTTCGCCTTCGATGATGTAGTTTGCCTCGATATGGTTCTGGTAATGCAGCGGCGCGGTCTCGCCGGCCTTCATGCGGATATCGGAGAGCGTGAAGCCGACCCCGTCCTCCGCCAGCAGAAAGCGCCGCGTGACGGCGCGGCCGTTGCCGAGCATGGTTTCGCTCTTAGTGCCCGCGAGGCCCTCGTAAGTTTTAACGATCATGGATATGGTTCCTTACTTCAGCAGTTTTGCGGGTACGGATTTCGTGAATTTTTTATAGCCCTTCCCAAACCGGTCCCAATGGATTCAACCGCACGCCCTTCCTTAGCCTCTTCCAGGGCAAATCCGCCGGGTCGGCGATCATCGGGCCGGGGGCGGCGCAGACGAGGATTTCCTCGGCGATGGGGGCGAAGTCGGCGCGGAAATGGACGGAGCTCTTGTTGACCAGGATTTTCGCGTCCGTCGGTTCGATGCCGACGAAGCGGTACATCGCCTGGTCCGCCATCTGCACCTTGTTGCAGGCCAGCACGACGCGCGTGCCGCCGACCCTCACGCAAGCGGACGGACCGAGATTGAACTCCGCGCCCTTATAGAAGGGGCCGGTGGCGTCGAAGCGGCCGTCGTGGAGTTGCTCGACGGTGTAAAGGGCCTCGAAGG
>JAJFJC010000200.1 GCA_021774385.1 Alphaproteobacteria bacterium | reverse complement strand
TCGGTGGCCAGTGCCTCACCCGAAGGTCAAGCGGGTCTTACGCGAGGCTGCGCGTCGATATTTTGCGAATGTTCGTGCGACAAATGATGCCGATATCTGGCGTGTCATGGTTCTGGGGACACGTGCATTTTCAGAATTGCTGGTTACGGTTGAAGCTAGTTTACTCGCCGAAGCCGCAACGTTAGCCGGGGATCGAATTGTTGGTGGCCCAGAAGAAATAAACCGACTGCAGGGATTGGCGTCACCCGCTAACGGCGTGGACTTTACGCCTCCTGGACGACTGCAATACAAACCGATTCGCCACCAAGCTTTGCGTCGTATGGTGCGCACTGCTTCTTGGACGCCGATTTATGGGCTCTCTGCAACAGTATTTAGGCCTGAAGTTACAGCGATTAGCCATAACGATTTACTGCGGTCCGAAGCAGCACAATCGAATCGACGCATTCGATTTGTGCATGCCGAAAGTTACATGGAAAAGGCACGTGCTTCAGCAGCGATAAATGAAAAACTAATCGAGGCGGCTACTGTTGAAGAATTATTGCGGGATGTCGTTTCTGGAACGATCGGTATCAATCCGAAACATCATGACCTGATAGTCGAAATCGTGTTGGCCAAGGTGATGCCGTACCTTGAAGAAATGAACCGCGCACTTATCGCGGTTCGTACATTGTCTGCATTGCCGCGCGAAATTTGGGCAGGATCGGGTGGGCATGCCCCGGTTCGTACGATTTGTCTCGAAGCAAAGCGTCGAGGGCATCATGTTACATTGCATGATCATGCCGGAGCAGCTGGCTTATTCAAGGAAGTCGAAGGTCTCGCTTTTACAGAGTTGGCCGTTGCCGACCGATTCATTACGACGACGGAGAATACGCGTAACTTTGTCCTAGAATCCGAAGCGCTCGATATGAGACCGGCGTTCGCAAAAGTCGAAATTTTAAAGGGCGCTGGTGATCCGGGGTTTTCTGGCGCTGCAATACCTCGGAAGACGGGTCACGGCGCTCGCCCGAATGTGCTCTATGTCGTTGGCGCTTTCGATGGTGCACGTCGGCGATGCCCGCCAAGTCTTTCTGACCCGGTTAAATTGGATTGGTGGGCGCGTGTTGTGGCGAAGCTGCAGAAAATGCCTATCAAAGTATTAATTCAAGCACATCCGGGTGGCGTCATGCGGGGAAAACCAAACCCGTTGGACGACTATGGGCAGACAAGCGGAAAGGTATTCGAAGAATCTATTGTTTGGGCGGACACGCTTGTAATCGATGTTACGCAATCTACGACTCTCACCAGAGGCCTGACGTCGGATCGGGCCATTGTCTTGATAGATTATGGCCGAAACGAATTTTCAGAAACAATGCAAGCCATGATCGACCGTCGTTGTCTCACCGTCAAAGCTCGATTTGGTGAATGCAATGTGCCACGAATCGATGCTGAAGAATTAGAAAATGCTATTTTTGCGGCCCCTAGCCTTGCTGATCCCACAGAATTTCGAGCGCATTTTGCGGGCGAATTCGCTTAGCCCCGATCTGGGCCAACGCGTCCCTTTAACGGAGACATAGATGAGTACGATTTCCGACGTCAATGACGACGCCATGTGGGATACGTTCAACCGGTTTCATTATCTGTGCGATACCCATCGGTTTCAAAAATTGCTGGCGCGTGCCGATTTGGTGCGCCGGGTCGCCGCGCTTCCCGGTGACATCGTGGATGCTGGTACGTTCAAGGGAATAAGCACGATACAGTTTGCGCACTTCCTAAAAATTTATCAGCCCAACGGACTAGGGCGCGTCGTGAGTTTCGATACGTTCGATGCCATCTTCCCGCGGGTTCGTGAAGACGAACGGCAAAGTGCCGAAGACCATGGCGCCTTGTTTGAGGAAACGGCGCACGAGCAAATCGGAGAGGCGGTCGAGCGGTTGGGATTGTCCGATCGCGTCGACATCGTCAAGGGTGATATAACCGAGACATTCCCGGCCTATCTTGAAGCGAACCCGGGGTTCCGCATTAATTTTTTGCATTGCGATCTCGATGTCTATCCGGCGACAAAGGCGTTGTTGGAAGCGGCTTGGCCGCGGATCGTGACGAACGGGCTGGTCGTGTTCGATCAGTATGCGGTGCGAAACTGGGGTGAATCGGATGCCGCCGACGAATTTTTCGCGACACTTGATCGCCCACCAACCTTAAGGGCCGTGGAGGGCACACCGACGCCGACCGCCTACTGTGTCAAGGGCGCGGAATAGAGCACACATGTCGTTTAGCAAACCATATATTATCGCCGAAGCGGCCCAAGGGTACGAAGGCGATCCAACATTGGCGCATCTTCTCGTCAGAGGGGCGGCGCAAACCGGTGCCGATGCCATCAAATTTCAGATCGTTTTCGCCAAGGATCTGGCCGCGCCCGACTATGTCCATTACCAGTTGTTCACGGAACTGGAAATGCCGGATGCGGTTTGGCGCGCGGTTCGCGACGATGCGCGTGCGCGCGGACTCGCGTTCGTCGCCGATGTATTCGGTCCGCGTTCCTTGGCTCTTGCGCGGACCCTTTCGGTGGACGGAATCAAAATCCATTCGACTTGCTTCTTTGAAGACGACCTCATCGCGGAAATCGCGGCGATGCCGGTCAGCCTGATGCTCTCGATCGGCGGTATCGAAATGTCCGAACTGCGCGATGTGATTGACAGGCACGGTCTCGCCCGCCGGTCTTCGCAAACGGCAATCATGTACGGCTTCCAGGCGGAACCGACGCCGCTGGCGAGCAACCATCTGCGACGTATTCCGGAAATAGCGAAGCAAACCGGTCTTGAAGTCGGTTTCATGGATCATAGTGAAGGCCTTGGCGCCCATGCCATTTCCCTGTCGGCCGTTGCGCTGGGGTTTGGCGTACGGATGTTCGAGAAGCATATATCCCTGGATCATGCGTTGGCGTTGGAGGATCACATCTCGGCGCTTGCCCCTTCGGAATTCTCTACCTATGTGACGGCATTGTCGGCGCTTGCAAGCGCTCTAGGGGATAGTACCCTGACGTTGGGTGAAGATGAGATTGCGTACCGAGGACGCGCGCTCAAACGCGTTATCGCCGCGCGCGATATTGCCAAAGATGCCAGTTTATCTCTCGACGATGTTGCTTTACTGCGTTCGTCGGTTGAGGTGGGTTTCTTTCGTCCGGCCGATGTTACGGGCCGCCGGGCCGCGCGGGATATTGCCGTGGGATGCCCACTAGTTGAAGAGGATTTGGTATGACCGAACGCAAGCTTGTCGCGGCGTTGGCATGCCGAAACACCGGCACGCGGCTGTATGGCAAGCCGATGCAAAATTTGAAGCCGGACTATTCGATCATCGATCATATTCTGAAATGTATCGACGCCTCTCCGGAGATAAGCGAGTCGGTCCTTGGGATCGCGGAAGGTATCGACAATCAGCCTTTTATGGGGATCGCGAAAGCGCATGGCGCCGGCTACATCATCGGCGACGAGAAAGATGTTCTGTGGCGGCTTATCCAATGTGGACGGGCGGCGGCGGCGACGGATGTTTTCCGAATTACGACGGAATGTCCTTTCACCGCGTGGGAGCTGCTGCCGGAGGCCTGGTCCCATCACGTTGCCAACGGCAATGATATAACGATAGCCGACTATGTGCCGATTGGTGCGTTGTTTGAGCTCTACTCGCTTGAAGCGCTTGAACGGTGCCACTGCGACGGCAGCGACGAGGATCGCAGTGAATATTGCTCGAACTATCCTCGGAAATATCCAGAAAGGTTCCAGATAGAGGTTATCGAAGCGCCGGCCGAGTATAGAAGAACGGAGTTGAGGATCACGGTCGATTATCCGGAAGACCTTGTCGTGTGTCGGCGAATTTATGAAGCGTTGCAGAGTGAAGGCCCGCGTATTCCCATGGTTCGGATTGTCGAATTTTTTGATGATAATCCGGAACTCATGGAACTCTTGGCGCCTTATACCGGTTCTGGGCCGCACTGGGACTTGCCGAAAGCCTCGGCCCAATCATGAAAAACAACCGTTTAACTTTCCCAAAGTCAATTGCGTTCACGAAGGAGATAGAGCGCCGAATTCCCGGTGGCGCGCATACCTATTCCAAGGGACGAGATCAATTTCCGAGGAACGCGCCGAACGGCATCGTGCGTGGGGCGGGCGCGCGGGTATGGGATATCGATGACAATGAGTTGGTCGACTGGTCGATGGGGCTGACATCGGTTTCGCTCGGGCATGGACATCCTGCTGTCGTTAAGCGCGTCGTTGAGGTCATCCAAGATGGCGTCAATTTTCAACGTCCGGCACGGCTTGAACTCGAAGCCGCCGAAACGATCCTTTCCGTCGTCGGGGGCGATATGGTGAAATTCGCCAAACACGGATCATCGGTCACCACGGCGGCGGTCAAGCTTTCGCGGGGGGCAACGGGGCGCGGCAGAGTGGCCGTGCCTGGCGATCATCCGTTTTTCTCTTTCGACGATTGGTTCATCGGCTCGACGGCCGCCGATTTCGGAGTCCCCAAGGCGTTAAAATCCTTCACCCTCAAATTCCGCTATAACGACATCGAATCACTGCATGGTTTGTTTCGGCAATTTCCGGATGAAATTGCCTGCGTGATGCTTGAGCCGGTTCGCTTTGACCCCCCGGCCAATGGCTTTCTAGGCGAAGTGAAAGAAATTTGCGCCAAGAATGGTGCCGTACTCGTGTTCGATGAAATGGTGAGCGGATTGAAAATCGCGATACCTGGCGCGGGCGCATACTTTGACGTTGAGCCGGATCTTTCAACATGGGGAAAAGGAATTGCGAATGGCTTCGCCGCGACGGCATTGACTGGTCGTGGCGATATCATGCGCCTCGGCGGCCTGGAACCGGAAGGGGCCCGGAAACTGTTTCTTTTATCGACCACACACGGCGCGGAATCCTCTGGTTTGGCGGCGATGATGGAAACTCTAACACTATTTCAGGACGGTCGGATTGTTGCCGAGAACTGGAAGAAGGGCGCCAGTTTGCGGCGGCGGCTCGAGACGATAATTGCGCGGCACAAACTCGAACCCTTCCTGAAACTGACGGGCTATCCGTGTTTGATGCTGCTGGAAACCGGTGCGCCGCCGGACGGTGATGCGCTGGCATTCCGAACCCTGCTTATGCAGGAATTGATAGCTTGGGGCGTTTTGTTTCAGGGTTTGTTCGTGCTGACGCCTAGTCATGGCGAGCAAGAAATCGAGGACACGATTCGGGCGTTTGATCGAGCGTGCGAAACATACCGCCAAGCGGTTGAGGCGGGATCCGTCGATGGCTTGCTGGAAGGCTCTGCGATCAAACCAGTGTTTCGGCGTCACCTATAAGGCCCCGGAACGAACCTATTCCAGACGTGACCATGACGGCTCCAGCACGAATGCCATTCGCAGTGTTTCGCGTCGATGGCGGATCGATAATCGGCGGTGGGCATATCGTTCGGTGTCAGGCTATTGCCGCCGCGCTTAAATCCGCTGGATGGCGGTGCGGAATTGCCGCAACCGCCGAGACGATCGCGTTTTTCAAGGATTTTTCGGCGACCTATACGGATATCTTCGCGGTTGACGAAGACGAGGCCAAGTCGATGAAAGCGCGGTGGCCGGAGGGGTGTGATCTTTTGGTGGTCGATCACTACGGGCGCGACGCTGTTTTCGAAACTTCCTGCCGACCATGGGCGCGGCGTATTCTGGTGATTGATGAGTTGATGGACCGGCGGCATCACTGCGATTTATTGCATGACGGAACGGTCGATCGAAATCCGGACGCTTACCGTGATCTGATACCGGAAAATTGTGAGCGAATTTTCGGCCTCGACTACATTCCTCTTCGGTCTGAATTCGCACGATTGCGGCGCCGTTTGCTGCCAAGGAAGAGGCCAACGCTTCCTTGGCGGGTTCTTTTGAGCGTGAGCACCGCCTCCCGAGATGAAATCGCTGTCAGTCTTCTCGATGGGTTGGCGCAGTCGGGGTTGGCGCTAACCGTCGATGTTGTTGTTGGCGGCAAGCCTCAAGACCAGTCATTACAGTCTCGACTGAAAGCGATGGGTGGCAGACTCCATGTGGCAACCAACAATATGGCAAGCCTGATCGCAAACGCGGACATCGCGATTGGCGCGGCGGGCATGGCGGGCTGGGAGCGTTGCTGTCTGGGGTTGCCAAGCATTGTTTTTGTGCTGGCGGAAAACCAGCGTGCAAACGCGGAGGCACTCGTGGCGGCGGGCGCCGCGCGGTTATTGACCGACCCAAAGGACCCAAAAGCCATCGCCGCTCTGGTTCAGGCGCTCACCGAGGATCCCTCCGTTTGGGAGGAAATGTCCAAGGCGGCGTCCTCGATGTGCGATGGATTTGGCGCGGCTCGAATACGCGAAAGAATCGAAGTGGCCGTCCATGATGCGAATGGAAGCCCGGTGCGCCTTCGGCCAGCATTGTCTTCGGATGCCGAAACGATACTCGATTGGCAGAAACATCCCACAACGCGAAAATTTTCACGCAACAGTTCAGTCCCTTCCTTGAAAGAGCATTTGAGCTGGTTTGAAGCAAAACGCTCTGATCCTCGTTGTTCCTTCAATATGATCTTGTGCGGCGATAACCTTGCCGGTGTTGTCCGGTTGGACCGGATGGATGATCCCGATACATTTGAGGTTTCCATCATGGTGGCGCCGCAACATCGCCGGGCCGGCATTAGCCGCGTGGCACTCGCCTTAGCGCGTAAGCTTGTGCCGGATGTGGATTTATGGGCATTCGTATTGCCGGAAAACGAGGCCAGCCTCGCACTATTCGATACTGCGGGTTACGAGAAATCCGCGCGTCCCAATTGGTACGTTCACTACGGAGAAAAGGCCGCTATCTTTGCCGGATAATTTCAAAATCGCGGGACGGCGCATTGCAACCGACGCACCGCCTTATGTCATTGCTGAGTTATCGGGTAACCATAACGGTGACATCAGCCGCGCCTATGCCATCATGGAAGCCGCCAAGGCGGCCGGTGCCGATGCGATAAAGCTCCAAACCTATACCGCTGATACTATCACGATCGATCATGACGGTCCGGGTTTTAAGATAGAAGGCGGTCTTTGGGATGGTCGGACACTGCATGATCTGTACGACGAGGCGCACACGCCTTGGGCATGGCATGCCGACCTTTTCGCCAAGGGACGCGAGCTTGGCATAACCGTTTTTTCCTCGCCATTTGACGCGACCGCGGTCGACTTGCTCGAGCAATTGGAAGCGCCGGCATACAAAGTCGCGAGCTTCGAAGTCATTGATTTACCGCTGGTCGCGAGAATCGCTGAAACCGGCAAGCCGATGATCATCTCGACGGGAATGGCTAATTTGGCGGAAATCGACGATGCCGTCCAAACGGCGCGGGAGGCGGGTAACAGCGATCTTGTTTTGCTGCATTGCGTCAGTAGCTATCCAGCACCGGCGGCCGAGAGCAATCTGCTGACGATCCCGGATTTGGCGCGCCGCTTTGGGGCAGTTGTTGGGCTGTCGGATCACACTCTCGGGGCAGCGGTGCCAATCGCCGCGGTTTCCCTGGGGGCGGCGGTGATTGAAAAACACATGACGCTCGACCGCGCCGCCGGCGGTCCGGATGCTGCATTTTCACTCGAACCGAACGAATTCACCGGGATGGTTGAGGGTGTGCGAACGGCGTGGCAGGCGCGCGGTGTCGCCGGCTATGACCGCAAGCCAAGCGAGACCGACAACGCCCAGTTTCGGCGGTCGCTTTATGTCGTTGCCGATATCGCCGCTGGTGAATTATTTTCACCCGACAATTTACGCTCGATTCGGCCGGGCTTTGGGATGGCGCCAAAATATCTTCATCAAGTGCTGGGGCGCCGCGCGACCCGTGATTTAAAACGCGGCGATCCGCTTGAAGTTTCCATGGTGAAGGAAAGAAGCGAATGACCCGCCGGCGCTTGTATTTTACCGTAACCGCCGGTCGTAGCGGGCAGGCATCTCTGACCGAGTTTTTACAGAAGTCAGTCCCGGGCGTTTTGGCGCTTTTCGAGGAGCCGCAGGTGCATCCCGTGTTGCCAAGGTTTTTTGGCGACCTCGAGCGGCGCTTTCGTCGTCGTTATGTGGAAACGCACGAGCTACTTGGCCGTGGCGCGGTTCTAAGGGCGTTCGAGCGTGCTGATGATGCGGCGCTTGATCAATACGCGGCGCGTCGTCTTGCGTGGCTTGACAGTCAGATGGCACGGCACAAGGCCGATATTTGTGTTGATGTCAGCAAATATTTCGCGCGCGGCATGCACCGGGCCATCGCGCGGGCACGGGCGGATATCGGCATTATCCGTTTGGTTCGCGACCCTATTCTCAACATGCGTAGCTTCCTCGCCCGGAACAAGGATTTTGGCCTCGATAATGTTTATCCGGATTGCGAATTCAACGAGCTTCGCTTGGACAGCAGTTCGATGAGCGACGGTGAATTGTATTTGTGGGCATGGTGTGAAATGTATCTGCGCTTCGACGCGCTGGTGCGGGAATTTGAGCTGGACCCGGCGGTTGAAATTCGGACCGAGGACTTGAATGACCCAACCGCGCTTGCGAGGAAATTCTCCGCGCTGGGACTTCCGGCCGGACGAATTGAAGCCACGCCGCCGCGGAATACGAATGTCAGCCAAGGGCATGGAGAAACTATCGTCCGCATGGCCGATGTCGAAACTTTCGAACGATTCCGTGACCGCCTTTCGGTGAAAGAGCGGCAACGAATTTCCTATTTTGACGAATATGATCCCCGAACGCGGTTCGCAATCGCTTCGGCGGCGTGATTTGAGAATTGCCGGTTAGAGGTTCGAAACAGCGTGATTAAACTACCGTTACGACTTAAGGAATTGGTGCCTGGCTATCGAGCGAAATGGCGTGCGCGATACGCGTGTTTTCTTGATGAAATTGGAAAGCTGGCACCTCGTCTGACCTATGGTCAGGATGGCGATATTCCGTGGATCGAGATTAAGGATGGTCCGCGATTGTATGGTTTTCGCACTGAACCCGCCAACAGGGACGTGCATTTCCTCCTTCGCGACGATTTGCCTGGCGAGATACCTACCAGTCATTTTCGTCTCGTGAAGGATTGTCTCAACCGGTATCTCTATCCGCATATGCGGCCCGATTTGAAACCGCAAGGCTTCGCGGCCGAGGCGATGTTCGGTTTCCATGGGCAACATAAAGACGCGATCGCCGATTTAGATGACGCGCAAATCCGCGATGAATTGACCGCGGCATTCGTGCCCGGGCCCGAAGACGTTATCCTCGATTGTGGGGCGTTTCTTGGCTTTGGCGATCTGCGCCTTTCGGAAGATATCGCGCAGGGTCACGTCTATGCGGTCGAGGCGGATAAAGATTGCTTTGCCTTGCTACAGCGTAATCTTGTCGAGAACGATGTCGCTAACGTAACCGCCATTCATCGGGCAATTTGGAATGAGGAAACCGAACTCGAACTGGAGTCCGATTTTGCCCAGGCCAATTCCTTGGTCAGCGAAGTTCATAAGGGGAACTATACGCAGAAAGTGCGCACCATTTCCGTTGATGGTGCGATAGCGCATTTCGGCCTTCAGAAGCTCGACATGTTGAGTCTGACGCTGAATGGCGCCGAAGTCGAAGCGCTTGAAGCTGCGGAGCACACGTTAGGAGACTTGCGTCCCCGTATCCGCTTGGCCGGTTGGTATTCCAGGCAGGACCGCAAAATTTGGAGCATTACCAAAGAAATGCTCGAACCGTACGGGTATCGCGTTTTCGTGGGGAACCGTGGCAACGTGATGGCCTTGCCATAGCAATGCGGTTTTCTTTGCGGCAATGATTGGATTGTTTGGCATATTTCGCGCGGATCCCGAAGCGCCCGCGGACCCCACGAGCATGGCTAAGAGCTTAGCGAAAAACTTTAGCGTCGAAAGCGAAGAAGCGCGGGGTGCCGCCCTGGGCCGCGTCTGGCACCCGGGTGGCGGCGAATCCAGTCGCGCATGTTCCAGTGATGGCAATTTTCAAGCTGTCGCATCGGGCAAGATCTTCGATTCGCCGAATGAAGATGAAGCGGCATTTTTGTTACGCGTTGTTCGAGATAATAAGACCGAAGAACTCGCTGCCGTAAACGGTCAGTTTTGCGGTGCGGTGTATGATCGCCGCGCTCACAGGCTTGTACTGTTCACCGATCGATTGGCGACATTCCCACTTCATATCTTTGAACGAAACGGCGACGTCGTCTTCGCCACCCAGCTTCACACATTGATCGCTCATCCCGAGGTGCCTAAACGGGCAGATCAATCCGCGATCGCGCAGCTTTTTACAATGCAGCGGACGATTGGTGCATTCACGCCGATCGCTGGCGTCTCGGCGGTGCCTGCCGGATGCCTTCTTACCGTGGACCGCGCAGGTTCCCAGGAGAAACGCTATTGGAATTTGGCGTGGAAGGTCAGCTCAAAGTCACGAGAAGAAACAGCCGATGCACTTGCCTTGGCACTGCGGAATGCGGTTGCGCGGCAAACCGAGGGTGAGAAGAACGCGCTCTTGCTTTCGGGTGGCGTCGATTCCCGTCTTGTCCTTGCGGCGGCGCCTGAGCGGCGATTGAGCTGCTGGACGACGGCCAGTTATGACACAAACCCGGAACTTGAAAAGGCACGTCGGATTGCAGCGATGTTCGGCGCCGAACACCATACCTTGGTCGTGTCGCCGCAAGACACGCTTTCCGTGCTTGAGCAGACCGTAATCGAATCAAGTGGCCTTTACCCCGCCTCGACACCGATGTCGGTCTTTCTGCCGTCGGTCGGCAAGGTAGCCCGCGCCGCCCTAACCGGACATGGGCTTGACTATACGTTACGGGGATATTACTTGCCGGCGAGGTTTCTTGAAATCGCCGGTTCGCGGACACGACTGCCGATACTGCGCAATTTAGCAAAGCGACCGCGCGGTAAGGATGTGTTCGAAAACCTTCGCCAAGGACCGCCGCGAAGTGTGATCGATCGTATCGTTCGCCGTGACAAGCGCGACCAGTGGTGGTCCGGACAGGAAGCCGCGATGGATGCCGTGCTGGCGCCGTGGTTGGAATCGGATGACCCCTATAATGCGTGGGACGGTTTCCTGCTCCATGCCGTCAGCAAGCATTATGCGTTTACGGGCATGATGGCGGTCAGGGCGGTTTGTGATCTGCGCATGCCCGCGTTCGACAATGAGGTCTTCGAGTTATATCTCGGCATGCCGCCGGCGTGGCGTTGCAGCGGGCGCGTGGTTCAACTCGCGATGCGGCGGCTATCACGAGAAGCCGCGCGTTTTCCCAATGCGAATACGGAGTTTCCAGCCGATTTGCATCCATGGCTTGAAATTGCGGGTCTGCTTGGCCGCGCCGCGCTGCGGAAACTCGGTCTGAATAAGCGGCCTCGGGTGCCGGGTTCGATTTATTCCGCGGGCTCCTGGCAGAACATTCCAGCGCTGTATCGTGATGAACCGGCGCATCGGAAACGGTTTCAGGAAATTAGAGGACGACTCGACTTTCTTGCTTTTGATTTGTTCGATACCGATGCAGTTGCGCTCTGCATTGATGAGCATCTCGATGGATCCGCCAACCATACCAAGCTTCTGCGGCAACTCTTGACCCAAGATGCCTGGGTGCGTGAATTTGCCATTACCGCCGCCGCGTAAAAAGCATCGCATCGATTTCGACAATGCCTGAGGTGGTTCCCTATAAACTGTCCATCGCGCCCGCGCTCGAGCCGTTCCGAGCGGAGCTTGAGTATAGCTGCGATTTCCTGGACCGTTGTTATTTCGTAAAGCGCTCCGTGGAGGCAACGAGAGCTCTGCACTATGGGGACAACGCGCCAACGAATGCGGTCGCTGTTCCGGCGAAAATTTTCCCGGGCGGCGTCCGGCTCGATCAGCAGGGCATTCACCCTAACCATGACCGGCTTGGTGCTCTGTTGGCGGAGTATCGCCCGGCGGCGGAAGACGGTCCGCTTGAACATGACGCATTGGCGCTCATATTCTGCATGCTATCGCGCGTTGAAGAGCGAGACGCGCGGACCGTCGACCGGTACGGTCGGTATAGGGCGCCGAATTCGCTCCCAATGGCGGGCGCGGCTCCGCCGGCCGATTGCGCCGTGCTTGATTTGGCGCGCCGATTAACTGGTGAAACTAACCCCCAAAGCCGCACGCAGTATGAGGTGATGTTGACCCATGACGTGGATTGTCTACGGGGCTATCACCGGCCATTGGCGCCGCTGCGGCCAATTCTTGGCGATATCGTCAAAAGGATGAACCCGGCCCGGGCCATGGCCCGGGCGCGGGATGCCTGGTTTTCGGGAGAACCATGGCGGTCGGTTCGGATGCTCATGGACCTCGCTGAAAAACATAACAGGCCGGCGCGGTTCTATTTCATGGGACCAACGAACAGCTCAATGGATAGTCCTTATGCTCTAACCATGCCGGCCTTGCTTCGAAGGGTTACCGATAGTGTCCAGGAAAGGGGCCATATCATTGGGTTCCATCCGGGCTTTGGAACACCGGCCAATTCGGCGGAGTGGAATCGGCAGCATGCGGGATTGGAAGCGGTTACGGGCGCGCACGTTCGCGAAGGGCGGCAACATGTTCTTGCTTATGATGCGGTCGCGACGCCGGAAATTTGGGATGACGCCGGGATGGCGCTCGATACAACGCTGGGGTTTCCAGAGCGGAGCGGTTTCCGTTCCGGAACATGCCGCCGATTTGTGGCCTACAGTTTGCGGCGCCGTCAACCGCTCCGGCTAGAACAATTATCAACCGCGATTATGGATTTTGGTCTGTTGGGCGGAAAATATCGCGATCTATCGCCGGACGCCGCGCTGGCGGAGTGCGAAAGCGTTGCGGAAGTTTGCCGTACCTTCGGAGGGACTCTCGTGATCCTGTATCATACGGGGCAAACCCGCGATCCGTTGCGCGAATTTTACGAACGTCTTCTGGAAATAACATGCTGATCCATCTGATCGGTATTCGGCCACTAGCTTTTGAGGCCGGCTTCCTTGCCGTGATGGTCCTGTCCGACGAGCGAAATTGTCACTAGCGTGGCAAGAATGATGACACCGAGCCACCAGCTTTGCCAAATGCCAAAACTTAGCATCCATATTGGAACAACGGTTGCTACGACGCCGAGCGCCATGGTGTTGTTCAAGCGGTCTGTGCTGCGGCCGGCGCGTATTGCAGCTAAGCCGAATAGCGCGGAAAAGCCCAGCGCGCCAGGTAAACCCAGCTCCAACCAAACTTGCAAGGCGCCATTATGGGGATGCAGTGGTAGGCGGTTTCCTTGGCCGATAACGCGATTCTTGGCATCCTTGAGATAATAATGTTCGTCGCCGCCGGGGATGGAACGCGCCGCCTTAAAGCCCCATCCGTTCAGGGGCCGTTCGGCGATCCGTTTTGCGGTGAATTCCCAGATGTCGAGTCGATGGACAAGCGATGCATTAATGTTATCGGTCTCTTGACGCCAATAGTGAGCGTCGAGATAAGGTGACGTTCCCGGTAATAACGGTGCGGCTAGTATGCCGAGACAAACGACAACAGCCATAACCGTGCTGATGATTCTGGGGAACCATAGCGCGGCGAGAAACGCGCTCGTTCCAATCGTGTAGCCGATCAGCGCCGAAGCGCTTGGTAGTATATAGCCGACGATAAAACCTAAACCGATCAACGCCAGGGCTACAGGTATCCGTTTGCGCCACAGGATCGCAACCGCAGGCCAAACGAACACGAACAGCACACTGTCGCTTCGATTAAACAAATCAACGGTAACCGCTTGCGCGGAATCTTTTCCCAGCAAATGCCGGCTAATGGTATTGGTCGTCGCCAACTCGAAAAATGTAAGAAAGCATCCAATCGCAACGCCTGCTAGTACAAAGCGTTGCAATATGTGTCGTTCAGGCTTCGTCACGTTTGGCGAAGACGCGATCAGAAAAAATGTGGTTGCGATGACCGTGGCAAGGAACAGCCATTTTCCAAGTACTTCGTCATAGCTGATTGACCAAAACAAGGATGCCGACGTCCACAGTAAAATGAACCCGAAAATCGAAATGAGCCACGGGTCGTTTCTAAACGAAACGCCCTCGCGAAACCGAATTGCAAGCAGGCTAAGAATCGTGATTACGGTTAGGGGGGCGATCATGAGCGGGCCAAACACACCAAGTGTTGGCGCCAACAAGGCCGCGACTCCAAGCACGTAACCGGCATGAACCTTTCGCAGCCACATTACCTAAAAGCTTTCCAGACCGTACAGGCATCGCGACCAACAAGTTTGGGCGCACGCGTATTTTCCAATGAGTGATTCGGCACGAAGACAAGGGTTTGTATCAAGCGGCGGGGGGCGGGTAAACCGCGATACCGAATGTCGATAATTCGACGTTGGCCGGCTTCATCGCTATTCGAAAAGGAGTAAATCAACATGACGTTAAATTCGCCCCAGGCGGCGCCGGTGTCGCCTATTCCGTTTGTCGATCTGCAGGCACAATATGTGCGCATCAAGGAAATCGTCGACGCCCGGATGGCGACCGTGCTTGATCATGGGCGGTTCATTATGGGACCGGAAGTGGGTGAGCTCGAAACGGTTTTGGCGGACCGGGCCGGCGTTCGTCATGGTATCGGCTGCGCGAGCGGAACCGATGCGTTGCTTATCGCATTGATGGCGGCGGAAGCCGGGCCGGGCGATGCGGTATTTCTACCGGCATTCACTTTTACCGCCAGTGCGGAGGTCGTTCTGACAGCGGGCGCGGAACCGGTGTTCGTGGATGTCGATCCTCACGGTTACAACATCGATGTCGTGGATCTGGAACGTCGGGTAGCCGAGGTCTCCGGCCGGCTGCGTCCGCGCGCCGTGATTGCCGTCGATCTTTTCGGTTCTCCGGCTGACTATGATGCGCTCGAAGCGGTTGCGGACAGACATGGTCTGGTGGTCATCGCCGATGCGGCGCAAAGCTTCGGTGCGACACGCCGGGATCGGCCGGTGGGTTGTTTAGCGCCCATTACCGCAACGAGCTTTTTCCCGGCGAAGCCTTTGGGTTGCTATGGCGATGGCGGCGCGCTGATGACCGATGACGATGATCTTGCGGCGACCATGCGATCGATTTGTGCGCACGGTAAGGGAAGCGGCAAGTATGATATCGTCCGCGCGGGTTTGAATAGCCGTCTCGATACGCTACAGGCCGCGGTCGTCCTGGCGAAATTGACGGTATTCGATGATGAACTGGCCGCCCGCCGCCGCGTGGCGACGTGCTACAATGATCGGTTGGAGCAAATTGTAAAGGTGCCCGCCGGATCGAACGACGCGCAAAGCGCTTGGGCACAGTATACTATTCAGACCACAGACAGGGATGCGCTGGCGGCGGCGTTGAAGGCGCGGGGCATCCCTTCCGCGATCTACTATCCGCGGCCGATGCATCTGCAGCCGGCTTATGCCAAGTTCGGCGGCGGTCGTGGCGCGCATCCCGTCAGCGAACAGCTTTGCGAAAGCGTGCTGAGTTTGCCGATGCATCCATATCTTGACGACAGCACCATTGATCGGATTTGCGCTGCCGTTGAAGCCGCGAAACGGGAAGTCGCCGCGGCGTGAAAGCGACGCTAAACGTGCGGACTTTGTCCCTGGCGCGGGTTCAAGGCAATTTGGAAGCGCTAATCGCCGTGGCCTCGGATGTCCCGGGTGAGTACTGGACGGCGGAAAACTTCCTCCACGACCTGCCGGGAAAATGGTGCCTTTCCTTCGGCCTTTGGCGCAATGACAGCTTGATCGGTTACGCGTTCTTGTCGCGCAAGGCGACCAAACATATTCATTTGCACCACTTCATGGTGACCGCCGCATTGCGAAATCAAGGCCATGGAGCACGAATGGTCAATGAGATGCTTTCGCGTTGTCAGGATGCGGGTGCCGAGAAATTGACATTAAAAACACCGAATGGAAATGCCGGCGCCATTCGGTTTTACGCGCAGTATGGGTTTTTAGTTTGCGCGACTGAACGGGATTACACTGTCATGACGTATTCGCTTTGATTATCGCAATCCACCAACCTAACTATATTCCGTGGTTTGGGTATTTCGCCAAAATTGCCCAGGCGGATATTTTTGTCTTTCTCGATGATGTGCAGTTCAGCAAGAACAGCTATACGAACCGCGTTCAAGTTTTAAATGGTGAAAGGCGGCATTGGTTAACGGTGCCAGTCCATGTGAAACTGGGCCATGCCATAGACGAGGTTCATCCGGCGAAGAAAAACTGGATAGGCAGTCACCAAGATACTCTTGTGAATTTTTATCGCCGCGCGTCCGCCTACCGGGAGGTATGGCCCTCTCTTCGAGCAGCATATGATTCTTTACCGGAAGCGGACCTTGCCGCGATCAATTGCAGTTTAATTGAGAGTGTGGCGCGGAATTTGGAATTACCGTGCAGATTCGTTCGATCGTCGGAGTTAGGGACGGGCGAGGTTTCCAGCGATGAGCGGCTTGCGGAAATCGCCGCCAAGATCGCACCAGGAGGTACCTATTTATCCGGTTCGGGTGGCGCGAACTATCAGCAAGCGGAAACGTTTGATGCACACGGAATTACGTTGCGATATTCCCAATTTACGCATCCAAACTATGAACAAGGTGATGGCCAATTTGAAAGTGGTCTTTCGATCATTGACGCCATTCTCAGATTGGGATGGTTGGGGACACGTGACCTGCTAATGGCTTCGGTTCAATGACCGGAAAACCGCTGCGTGTTTTATGCCTTGATATTGAAGGTGGGTTCGGTGGGTCTTCGCGAAGCTTATGGGAAATGCTTCGTCATATTGACCGGTCCGAAATTGAACCGGAAATATGGTGCCGGAAAACTGGGCCGGCACAGCCGCGTTATCAAGCCGACAACATCACCACGCGTGTTACGCAAAACATGCCTACGGTTAGCGCACTACCTAAATTTTCTCGTAATGCATTCGTCTTTGGTCGATTTTTTCTGCGAGACTGGCCGGACTCCAAGCCGTTTCGCCTTGAGCTGCTACGGGCGTTGCGCGAACGATTCGATGTTTTGCATTGTAATCACGAATCATTATTTTTCTTGGGCACATGGCTTCGAAGCCGAACGCGATTGCCTATCACTTTCCATATCCGAACCAACCTTTGGGAATCAGCGTTTGCCCGGTG
>JAJFJC010000199.1 GCA_021774385.1 Alphaproteobacteria bacterium | reverse complement strand
GATCGAGTGGGCAATCAGCGTAACATCGCTGCCCTCGCGCAACACTTTCGCCTTGCCGATGGGCACGGTGTAATCATCGTCATCGGGTACATCGAAACTGTTGCCGTAAATCAACTCGTTTTCTAAGAAAATCACCGGATTGGGATCGCGGATCGCCGATTTTAGCAATCCTTTCGCGTCCGATGCGGAATAGGGGGAGATAACCTTAAGACCCGGGCAATGCGCATTCCAACTGGCATAACATTGTGAGTGCTGTGCACCGACGCGCGACGCGGGGCCGTTGGGTCCCCGGAACACGATTGGGCAGCCCATTTGCCCGCCGGACATATATAGCGTCTTCGCGGCGGAATTGATGATGTGGTCAATCGCCTGCATGGCGAAGTTGAAGGTCATGAACTCGACAACCGGCCGCAGCCCCATGAACCCCGCACCAACCGCTAACCCCGTGAATCCATGCTCGGTAATCGGCGTATCGATCACCCGTTCGTCGCCGAATTCCTCCAGCAGGCCCTGGCTGACCTTATAGGCGCCTTCATATTGCGCGACTTCCTCGCCAATCAAAAATACGCTTTCGTCGCGGCGCATCTCCTCGGCCATGCCGTCGCGCAGGGCTTCCCGCAACGTTACGGTTACCGTGGCGCCGGTCCAGTCGGTTTCCACCGCAATATTTTGGGCCGGAGCGGCCTGGCTTTGCGCCGGCGCGACCTGGGGCGTATCGGCCACCGCCGGCGCTGGCGTGGCGGCCGCTGGAGCCGCTGTATCCACGGCCGAAGCGTCCTCCCCTTCCACCAGCAACACGGCAATCGGCGAATTCACCGCGACGCCTTCGGTACCCTCGGCGACAAGCAACTTGCCGATCGTACCTTCGTCAACGGCTTCGACTTCCATGGTCGCCTTGTCGGTTTCAATTTCGGCAATCACATCGCCGGAACTGACACTATCCCCTTCCGCCTTGAGCCACTTCGCCAGTGTACCCTCGGTCATGGTTGGCGACAGTGCCGGCATCAATACCTGGATCGGCATGCAGTCTCCCTTTCTATACGGGCGCGTTCCGAAAGACCTGCGGTCTTCTAGGCGTCGACGAGAACATCGTTCCACAGCTCCGACAAATCGGGCTCCGGACTGTTCTGCGCGAACTCCGCCGCATCGGAAACGATATCCTTGACCTCTCGGTCGAACTGTTTCAGCACCGCTTCATCGGCGTGGTCGCCATCGAGCAACAACTGCCGCACATGGTCAATCGGGTCCCGTTCGCTACGCATTTTCTGAACTTCCTCGCGTTTGCGGTATTTCGCGGGGTCGGACATCGAATGGCCGCGGTAACGGTAGGTGTTCATTTCCAGGATGTATGGCCCCTTGCCGTCCCGGCAATGTGCGACGGCCATTTCAGCGGCGGCACGCACCGCGACAACGTTCATGCCGTCAACCTGTTCTCCCGGCACGCCATAAGCCATGCCCCGGCGATATAATTCAGTGCCCGCGGAGGCGCGTTCCAAGCTCGTACCCATAGCGTATTTATTGTTTTCAATCACATAGATAACGGGCAATTTCCACAATGCCGCCATGTTCATCGATTCATAAACTTGGCCCTGATTGATCGCACCGTCACCGAGATAAGTCAGGCTGACATTTTTCGTTTTATTGTAGCGATGAGCAAAAGCGATACCGGTTCCGAGCGGAACCTGCGCGGCCACGATTCCGTGCCCACCGAAAAAGTTCTTTTCCTTCGAGAACATATGCATCGACCCGCCCTTGCCGCGCGAGTATCCGCCGCTGCGGCCGGTCAATTCGGCCATCACGCCACGCGGATCCATACCACAAGCAAGCATATGCCCATGATCCCGATAGCTGGTAATGACGGCATCGTCTTCGGAAATCGCGGCCTGCATCCCGACGACGACCGCCTCTTGACCGATATAGAGATGACAGAAACCGCCGATCAGCCCCATGCCATACAATTGCCCCGCTTTTTCCTCGAAACGCCGGATCATCAGCATTTCGCGGTAATAGCCGAGCAATTCCTCGCCGGAGGCCTGAAGGTTCGATTTCGCCGCCTTGGGCGCGCGTTTGGTTTTCGATTTGGTCGCCTTAACAGCCATGCCTGCGCCTTCCCTCGAAACATGTCGCGAGGAACACAGGTAGCCCGCTGGACCCACTTTGGCAAGAGTGCGGTAAGTTATTGTTAAAAAATAAAAAACTTAATATTAACTGAAATTAAGTTAAATAGATTGTTTTTATATCTTTTCCAGTGCCGCTTTTCCGACCCCTAATTCGAAGGGCGGTCCAAATTGTTTGGGAGAATGACGAGAAATTCGTTTGGCCCGATCAAATCCAGGGTAATACGCGCCCGTTCCTCGAGCAGATCAGGGTCGAGGCTCTCCGGACGCAACAAGGCGACACGGTGCGCGAGCCGTTCCCGAGTCCGCCGAACATCGTCCAGTGTCGCGGTGGCCCGATCCAATTCCTGCGAATAGGTAAGGTAAGCAAGCACCCCCCGATCACCCTGGATAGCGTGATAGCCAATATACGCCACGACGAGCGCACCGATTACCGGCCGTACGACTTGACCAGCGTACCGTTTAAGGGACTCTCCAATAACCATTCACGCATCGAATCACCCCCCGATTCGCGCGTCAATAGGCAATAATTTCCGTAGCTTATAGGCAATTTTTGCCGCACATATTGCGCTATAACGGCTAACCTCCACTAAATATGGAAACCTCTTTCAAGACAGAGGACAAGTGCGTTTCCGCCTATTCGGTCTCATAATGTAGTAGGCCGACCTTGCCGGTCGCCGGATGCGCACGAATAGCATCCTCGTTCGGCTCCGTTCCCCAACCTGGCGTGGACGGTATTACCAAGTGCCCATCCTCGATTGGCGGTTCGACGGTGAAGATTTCATCGTCCCAAGCGAGCCGGTCGATATCGATTTCCATGATCCGCAAATTCGGGACCGCGGCGGCGAAATGCGCGTTCATCATTGTCGACAGGTGACCATAGAAATTGTGCGGCGCGACATTGACCTCGTGCGCATCGGCCGATGCGGCGATCTTCATCGACTGCCAGACACCGTTCCAAATCGCGTCTATGATTGCCACGTCCATCGACTGCGCTTTGAAATAAGGCAGAAATTCGCGTAAGCCGAGCAAGGTTTCGCAGGAACTGATTGGGTGTGGGCTGTGGTCGCGGATATAGGCGAGCGCGTCGGCATTGTAGCTGTCGATCTCGATCCAAAACATGTCGAGATCGGCGATTTCGCGTAGAATCTTGAGATAACCCTCTGTCTTCATGTTGAAATTCAGGTCGAGCAGGATATCCACGTCCGGCCCGGCACCATCGCGAATTGCCTCCAAATGGTCGCGGAGATCGCGCAATTGCTTTCGCTCGACGTTGAGCGCCGGCTGAAACGGCACGCCGAAGCCAGGCCGCCAGCCGCGCGGCTTGCCGTCTTCGTACAGGAAAATATTGGTTTTCAGCGCGCTGAAGCCCTTTTTGCGGACTTCCGCGCCAATCGCCTTGACCCCATCGAGATTGGTGATCGCCGGCGGATAATAGTCCGGCTGATTGATTCGCCAAGTCGCACAGTGGGACCAATAGAGACGGATCCGGTCGCGGACCTTACCGCCGAGCAACTCGTAACACGGCACGCCCAGCCCTTTTGCCTTAGCATCCAACAGCGCGTTCTCAATCGCGCCCAATCCTTCCGCAACGACACCGCCCGCCGCCGGCCGCGTATAGCTGAACAGCTCGGTGAAGATACGTTCATGCGACGACACATCCTGCCCGATGACCCTATCGGCCATGCGTTCGATCACGGCGGTGACACCGGGCGAACCGAAGCCCTCGTCATACTCGCTCCATCCCACGACACCACCGTCGGTCGACAGTTTGACGAAATGGTAGTTCCGCCACCCGGCGTCGCAGTGCAACGTTTCTATCGCGGTGACCTTCATCGAATTCTCCATTGCTTCGGGTTAGCGGTTATCCATCATGGCCTGCCGGCAAAGGGCTGTCGACGGCACGGTCCGTGTGCGTATGATAAGGCAAATTCATAACCGCCGAGAGGGAGCAAGACATGGCCGACTACGAATTTCTGAACGTCGAGCGCGATGGCAAACTGACCATCATCACCATCAATCGGCCGGAGGTGTATAACGCCCTGCATCCGCCCGCCCATTTCGAATTCGATGAAGTGTTCAACAATTTCCGCGACGACCCCGATCAGTGGATCGCCATCGTTACCGGGGCAGGCGACAAGGCGTTTTCCGCCGGTAACGACCTGAAATACCAAGCGGCCGGCGGCCCTCGCGAAAGGCCGGACAGCGGCTTTGCCGGCCTGACCAGCCGCTTCGATATCGACAAGCCGATCATCGCCGCGGTCAACGGTTTCGCGATGGGTGGCGGATTCGAGATCGCGCTTGCTTGCGACTTGATCATCGCCGCGGAAACCGCTGTCTTCGCCTTGCCCGAACCCCGCGTCGGCCTTGCTGCGCTGGCAGGCGGGCTGCACCGCCTCCCCCGCTTCATCCCGCGCAAACAGGCAATGGGCATGATCCTCACCGGACGCCGCGTTCCGGCGGCCGAGGGCAAGGAACTCGGCTTCGTCAATGAAGTGGTGCCCCGGGGCGATTTGATGGCGACCGCGCGCAAATGGGCCGAGACGATCATGGAATGTTCACCCATGTCGATCCGCGCCTCGAAGCAAGCCGTCTATGCCGGATTGGACAAACCCAGCCTGAAGGAAGCCATGCTTTCGGATTACCCCGCAGTCAAGGCGATGCGCGACAGCGACGACTTCGTCGAGGGCCCGAAAGCCTTCGCCGAAAAGCGTCCGCCGAACTGGAAAGGCGCGTAAGCCCTACGCCGCGGCGTTCACGCCCGCGATATAACCCCAGGTGAGACAGGGGCCGAGCGTCGTGCCGGCCCCGACCCCCTTGGAGCCGAAGGAATTGGCCATCACGTTCCCAGCGGCATAAAGCCCCGAAATTGGCTGATCTTCCTCATTCAGGACCTCAGCCTTTTCATTCGTACGGGCGCCGCCCTTGGTACCCAGATAACTCGCCTTGAACGGCATGGCGTAAAAGGGCGGCATCTCGATCGTTCCCAATGTCGGATTGGGCTTGTGATTTGGATCACCGCCACGGTTTTGGTCCCAGACGCTGCCGCCGCGGCCAAAATCCTCGTCGACGCCGGTGCGCGCGAAATCACTGAAATGGCCTGCCGTCTCGGCCAGTCCACTCGGATCGACATCGATCTCACGGGCCAGCGCTTCCAAAGTATCCGCCTGGAAATGATTGCCCGGAACCTTCTTGTTCGGCATCGCGTGAGGATACTTCGTAGCGAACTGACGGTCGTAAATCCGCCAGGCCGGCAAGTGCGCCGGCGTACCCGTTTCAGGGTCCATTTCGGCGAAGGCGAGACCAATATTCATTTGCTTTTCGTTGACGAACCGGCGGCCATGCCGGTTGACGATCATCGAATGCGGCAGGAAGTAGTCGGCGGCGGGCTGACCTTGCAGTCGGCCTTCATAAGTCACCGGCGTGGTACCCATGACAAGGGCTTGATCCATATGATCGAGCCGCGCACCGACCGCCGCCGCCATGCGTTGCCCATCGCCGGTGTTGGTCGAAGGACTCGCGGTCCATTCAACGGGACCCGGAAAATGTTCCGCCATCATCTCCGGGTTCCACTCAAAGCCACCGCTGGCCAAGATCACACCTTTCGCCGCCGCTATGGTGACGGGATTTCCGGCTCGCTCGAGTTCTAGTCCGGCGACCCGTCCCTCTTCCAATATGAGGCGCTTTGCCGGCGCGTCGAGCCAAATTTCGACACCCGTATCAAGGCACCCTTTGAGCAGCCCGATGGACAAGGCGTTGCCCTTGGTTCGTTTGTTCAAGAGTTTCCGCCAAGCAAGGCGCGGCATATAACGCGCAACCCATTTTTTTGGATTGGCGAAGAAGAACGTATCCACCATCTCTTCGTAGTTAAGCCGCAGGTCGAAGGTCGGGCTGCGCACCTTGTCCCGCCATTCGCCCAGAATAGCCATCCGGATTGGCGCGGCCGAGACATTGCGGCCGAACGCCATGCCGCCCGGCGCCTCGACATAAGGGTCGGGGTCGCGGTTCGGCGTAAACCGCAAGGGACTGTTCGCTTCGAGAAATTTCAACATCTCCGGAACGGTATCGACGAAGGTCGCCCAAAGCGGTTCCTCGTGATTATGCCAGCCGTCCGGCGATACGGCGCGGATATAGTCGAGCACGGCGTCGCGGCTGTCGCTGATACCCAGTTTCGCCATGTAATGATGCCGAGGCGCCCAGATGCAGCCACCCGACATCGCCGTGGTGCCGCCAACCACCGCCGCTTTTTCCACCACCAGCACGCTGGCGCCGCGCGTTTTGGCACTCAAGGCGGCGCTTAACCCGGCCGCCCCTGTGCCAACGACGATGATGTCATACTGTCCTGTTTCAGTCATGGGTTCCTCGTTGCGGCAGGTCCAGGCCGAAGCATACCGTGCCGACCCTGGTACGCGTAGTAAGATATGACATCACAGCGCTAACTTCCCACCGCTCACGATGCAAGAACGCCCATCGCACCGTCACGCCATTTGCGATAGTTTGTCGATGCCGTTGTGAATTTCCGCTGGAGCAGAGCCATGACGACTACAATTGAGCAACAGAAGCTTAAGACTTTTTGCGCCTTGTGCATCGCGCGATGCGGAGCTATCGCCACGATCGAAGACGACCGCTTGGTCGCGCTGGAACCCGATCCCTCGCATCCGACGGGCAAGGCGCTCTGTGCCAAGGGGCGCGCGGCGCCCGAGTTGATTTACAGCCCGGACCGTCTGCGTTTTCCCATGAAACGAACAAAACCCAAGGGCGGCCCGGACGCCGGCTGGACACGTATCGGATGGGACGAAGCGCTCGATTTGACGGCGGCGGCAATGCAGCGGATCGCCAAACAAGATGGCCCCGAAGCGGTCGCCTTCACGCAGGCCTCCGGCTCAACCACATCCATCGGGGATGCCGGCGGTTGGATTCGCCGCCTGATGAATGCCTTCGGTACACCCAACGCGGCAACCAATGTCGAGCTGTGCGGATGGGGACGCGCCTTCGCCACCCGCTATACCTTTGGCGTCGCCAGCGTTGGTATCGGATCCGGCGGCGGCGCGATGCCGGATATCGGAAATGCCGGCTGCCTGATCCTCTGGGGCTACAACCCCAGTATGTCCCGTCTGACCCATGGCATGGCGGTGGCCGAGGGGCTGAAGCGCGGCATGCGGCTGATCGTTATCGACCCACGGCATGTCGGTCTCGCCAGCAAGGCCGATGTCTGGATGCGGGTTCGACCGGGTACCGACGGGGCGCTGGCACTCGGACTCGCCAACCTGATGATCGAACGCGGATGGTACGACCGCGAGTTCCTGCGGGAATGGAGCAACGGTCCGTTGCTGGTGCGCGACGACACCGGTCGGTTGCTCACAGAATGGGATTTGCGTCCCGACGGAAGCAGCGAACGCTATTGCGCCTGGGACAGCGCCACCGATAGCCCCAGCATCTACGACCCCACGACCGGCCGCTATGAGGGCGACGGCGCCGACTTGGCCCTGGAGGGTACGTTCAATGTCGAAACCGCGCAGGGTCAGGTAATGTGCCGCCCGGCGTTCGAAATGTTCGCCGCGCTCTGCCGCCGCTATCCGCCCGAGACCATCGAGGAGACCTGTTGGATCGAGCGCGAGCAGCTCGAGCAAGCCGCCGAACTCATATGGGGCGCCCGACCAACCGCCTACTATGCGTGGAGCGGCCACGAACAGCACTCCAACACCAGCCAGACAGCGCGCGCCATGTCGCTGCTCTATGCGCTGACCGGCTGCTTCGACAAAGCGGGCGGCAACGTCCTATTTCCCACCGTCCCGAACGCGCCCGTATCGGGTGAAGACCTACCGGCGGCGCAGAACATGCCGCCCGCGTTGGGCCGGGTGGAACGTCCGCTGGGGCCGGCGCGCTGGAACCACATAACCAGCCGCGACCTCTACCGCGCTATTCTGGAAGAGAAACCCTATCCAGTCCGCGGTCTCGTCGGTTTCGGGGCAAATATCCTCGTCGCCCATGCCGGACCACTGCGTGGCCGCGACGCCCTTTCCGCTCTCGATTTCTATGTCCATGCCGACATGTTCATGAACCCGACCTCGGAATTCGCCGACGTAATCCTACCAGTCGCCTCGCCGTTTGAGCGCGACGCCCTCAAACTCGGCTTCGAGATCGGCGCCGAAGCCCAATCCCGCATACAGTTTCGCACACCGCTCGTCCCGCCCGTGGGTGAGTGCAAGTCCGACGCGGAAATCGTCTTCGCGCTCGCGCAGCGCCTCGGCATTGGCGAACAATTCTGGGATGGCGATCTCGACGCCGCCTACCGCCATCAGCTCGCGCCATCCGGCCTGACGCTCGAAGAATTGCGCGACTCGCCGGGGGGCATCCGCGTTGACCTGCAAACGACGTATGAGAAACACGCGCAAACCGATGCCGACGGCATCCCGCAAGGCTTTGCGACACCGTCGGGCAAGATCGAAATTTGGTCGGAGACCTTTCTCGAAAACGGCTATTCGGCCCTACCGGAATACGAGGAACTCGTCGTCGGTCCGGTCAGCCGGCCCGACCTCGCCGAGCAATTTCCATTGGTCCTCACCAGTGCCAAGAATGCGCTGTTCTGCAACAGCCAGCACCGTGGTCTGCCGTCCTTGCGCAAGCGCCATCCGGACCCGACGGTCGAGTTGCATCCCGATAGCGCCGCGGCGCGCGGTATCGCCGCCGGCGACTGGGTCGAAATCGCCTCGCCGGACGGCGCGATGCGCGCCCGCGCCCAGTTGAACCCGAGGCTCGACCCCCGCATCGTGATTGGTCAGCATGGTTGGTGGCAGGCCTGCGACGCGCTGGAAGCCCCCTCCTATGATCCGTTCGACGCTGCGGGATCGAATTACAACATGCTAATCGGCGTCACTGCCTTGGACCCGATCAGCGGTACCGCCTCGCATAAGGGTTATCTCTGCGATGTCCGGGCCATCGACTAAACCAACGACCATGCGCAACCATTGGAGTTCCCCATGACCGATAATTTCTTCAATCTCGACAGTCCCGAAGGCGGTATCCAGCGGATGCTGGCGGACGGTGTGAATACGTCGATCTTCGTTGGCGATCAGGCGATGCTGTCCGTCGTCACGCTTGACCCGAACTGCGAAGGCTCGATCCACAGCCACCCGCAGGAACAATGGGGCGTCTGCCTTGAAGGCAGCGGTGTACGCATTCAAAACGGCGAGGACGTCGCGTTCAAAAAAGGCGATTTCTGGCGCACGCCCGGCGATGTCGAGCACGGCGTTCGGGTCGGCCCCGATGGGGCTACGATCCTCGATATCTTCGCCCCACCCCGTGACGAGTACCGCAAGGCCGGCAGCGGATTCGGCGCATGAGCGGCGACATCACCTTCGCCGAGATCGAACAAGCGGCCGAACGCATCAGCGACCGTGTCCGCCGCACCCCTTGCCTGCGCTCGCGCTTTATTCGTGAGCCGCTGCGCCCCGGCAAGACGATGCTCAAGCTCGAATGCCTTCAGGTGACCGGTGCCTTCAAGGTGCGCGGCGCCAACAACGCCATCCTGCAACTCGACGGCGACGCTCTCTCGCGCGGCGTGATCACCGCGTCCGGTGGCAACCACGGCATTGCGGTCGCCTATGCGGCGCACGCCTCGGGCTGTCCGGCGGTGATCTATCTGCCGGAAAGTTCGCCCATGGATAAGGCGGAACGCGCCCGCGCCTGGGGCGCGGAAGTGGTCACCGAAGGTGCGGTCTGGGACGATGCCGAGCGCGCCGCGTTGGCACGGGCGGAGAAAGACGGGCTGAGCTATATCCATCCCTTCTCCGACCGCGCGGTGATCGCCGGCCAAGGCACCATAGCCCGCGAAATGCTGAAACAGTCGCCCGACATTGACATCATCGTCGCCGGCATCGGCGGCGGCGGCCTGATCGCCGGCGTCGCCCTAGCGGCCAAGGCGATGAAGCCCGAGGTTAAAATCATCGGTGTCGAACCGGTCGGCGCGCCAACCCTATCGAACAGCGTAAAGGCAGGCGAACTGGTCACCCTCGACACCATAGCGACCGGCGCGAACACCCTGGCGCCCAAACGCAGCGCGCAAATCAACCTCGC
>JAJFJC010000198.1 GCA_021774385.1 Alphaproteobacteria bacterium | reverse complement strand
GTCATGACGAGGACAATCTCATTTGCGAACAACAGCAAGTGGGAGTCAATTCGCCCCTCGCATTACCGGGCCGGCTCGCCAGACGCGAACGGGGTGTCAACGCCGTGGATCGCTGGATTGTGGAACAGATACTTGAAAATTGACCATCGCAATCAGCGACAAATTGTATCATCCGCTATCCGCGAGGGCGTTGGCCTGCCTATCTGATTACCTCTATGCTGCGGCTTCTTTGCTCGGACCTACGGTATTCACGGAATGACTGATCCGCTATTGCCTGACGCTGGCGAGCGACTCGCGGCGTTGCAAGCGCGTGTTACGCGGGCGCTCGATTATCTCGGCAACCGGCCACCCAATTGGGTGCCGGAGACGGCCGGAATCGACCGCGATGTGGTCATCGTGGGGGCCGGGCAAGCAGGCCTTGCACTCGGCTTCGCGCTGAAGCGGGACGGTGTCACGAACATCGCCTTGCTCGATGCGGCACCGAAAGGGCAGGAGGGTCCTTGGCGGTCCTTTGCGGAGATGGACACCTTGCGCTCGCCAAAGGACGTTCCGGGCCCCGAAGGAGGCATTGCCGATCTTACCTTCCGGGCTTGGTATGAAGCGGCCTTCGGCAACGCGGCCTATGACAATATCTACAAAATCCCCACCGGTTTGTGGATGGATTACCTGTTGTGGTACCGCGAACAGGTCGATTTGCCGATAGAAAACGATGTCCAGGTGACACGAGTCGAGTCTTTTGAAGGAGGGTTCAGGCTTTATCTGGACCGGGCCGGAACCACGGATACGCTGACGGCGCGCAAATTGGTTCTGGCGACGGGCATGGACGGGTTCGGGCAAGCCTTCATTCCCGAGATGGTCCGCGATGGACTGCCGCCGGACCGCTATGTGCACTGTGCCGAAGCGATCGATTTCGAGACGCTGAAGGACAAGCGGGTCGCCGTATTAGGCGCGGCGTCATCGGCGTTTGACTATGCGGGGGCGGCCCTTGAAGCCGGCGCTAGCCGGGTCGATCTCTTCTGCCGCAGCACCGTGCTGTATCGATACAACCGCTTCAAGCAGATCAACTATCCCGGTGTGCTGCACCATTATGTCGACCTCGACGACGCCGACAAATGGCGCATCATGGCGGAACTGATGAAACGGTCGGTATCGATTATCCGCGAAACGCTGGAGCGATGCACGCGGCATGACAATTTTTCAATTCATGTGAATGCGGGTTGGAAATCCGTCGAACTGCGGGATGGTGAAATCGTGATCGATACGGCGGAGCGTCAGTACCAGGCTGACTTCGCACTTATCGGTGCCGGTTTTGAAATGTCGCCGTCGGCGCGGCCCGAACTTGCCGGCTTCGCGGACCAAATCGCGCTATGGCGCGATCGCTATCAGGCACCGCTAGGGCTAGAGAGCGAGGCCGCTGGCGCGTTCCCGTATCTCGGCGGTGAATTCCAGTTGATGGAAAAGGAACCTGGTACAGCCCCTTATCTGGCCGATATTCATCTCTACAACTGGGCGGGTTCGGTCAGCAACGGCCGGGGCTCATCGGAAACAACGAGCCTTAGTCACGGTATTCCTCGCCTTGTTCGTGCGCTGTGCCGCGATCTTGTCCGCGCGGATTCGGATATTCACGTCGGGAGGATTCTATCGCTGCCGGTGCCCGAATTCCTACCCGATGAATACGAAGCGGAATAGTCAGTAAGGTCTAATTCCCCTTGCCGAACCGGTACCAGCCATAGCGGTCGCGCGACCGCAGTGTCAGCTTTTCGATGCCGCCGGATTGCCGTAACAACGTGAGCGGCACTTCGACGCCGGGTGCGCCCAGCGCCCAAAGTTTGCGATAGAAATCTGTTATGCCCCGCACGGATTTGCCGCCGACCGAAACGATGATATCGCCAATTTCGACTCCAGCGCTGGCGCCGGGTCCCTCGGACGCCAATCTCGTGACGAAGACCCGCTGTCGCAACTCCTCGGTATAGACACCAACCCAGGGCCGTGCGGGTGAATCCGAGCGTCCGCCCTCAATGAGCGCGCCGAGAATTGGTTTCAGCGCATTGATCGGCACGAACATGTTGCCCGGACTCATGGTTTCCTGCTGCTTTGCATCACCGACGACAAGGGAACCGATGCCGACGAGTTGTCCCTCATGGTTGATCAGGGCCGCGCCGCCAAAAACGGAAAAGGGCGGTTGGGTGAAGATCGCGTTCGGCAACAGATATTCCCAATAACCGGCGAATTCACGCCGCGCGACGACAGTTGCCCGAATCGTATTCCCTCTGCCGCCATATCCCGCGACGATAACGCCGGTGCCTTCGTTCAGTTTCGAGGAATCGCCAAGGCGCAAGGGGCGGACGGGGACTGGTCGCTGCGTTCTGACCAGACCGAAACCGGTCTCGCTGTCATACGCGACAACATTCGCGGGCTGGGCGACGCCATCTGGGCCGGTGACAAGAACGGACGACGATTCCAGGATTAGATACCCAATCGTTAATACCAGACCGCTCGAATCGATAACGACGCCGTGGCCGTCCCGTTCTAAACCAAGCGAGCCCGCGGTCCGCGCGGAGGGATTGATTTCGGTTTGAACGCGAACGACGGCACTCAGAATATCTTCGACGGTCCTCTGCGCATCCGATGGCGCGGCGGTCAGCAAAAATGCTACCGATACAGCTGCAAAGATGGATGCTTTCCAAGCTATTGGAGTTCCCCAGGATCGCAAATACATGCACCCTCCATTTCGAAATTCGGGTCACGCACCCAACGATGCAGATTACCACGTTGTTTAAAATATCCCCAACACGAACCCAGTGCGGACCTCACTTGATGCGGACCATTGGCGTAATCGTTTCCTGATCACCGCGACTCACCTATATTCAGAATACCGTTTCCAAGTAATGATCAAACCATGACAGACCCTTTCGCCGGCGATCCGCTGGAATACGATGCGCCCCCACCACCCGCCGCCCGCCCGGCGCCATGGATGGATGCGTTGAACGAGGCACAGCGCGAAGCTGTCGACGCCTTGGATGGCCCGGTGCTGGTGTTGGCGGGGGCGGGCACCGGCAAGACGCGGGTTTTGACGACACGGCTGGCGCAGTTGCTGCACACCGGCCGGGCCAAGCCCTATCAGATTTTATCCGTCACCTTTACCAACCGCGCCGCGCACGAAATGCGGGACCGGGTTGCTTCTTTCGTCGGCCCCGCGACGGAAGGGCTCTGGCTCGGAACCTTTCATTCGCTGGGGGTTCGTATTTTACGCCGGCACGCGGAGCTGGTGGGGCTGAAGTCGAACTTCACGATCCTCGATATGGACGACCAGATCCGCTTGTTAAAACAAATTCTCGAGGCCGAGCATATCGACGAGAAGCGTTGGCCGGCACGCGTGCTTTCGGGAATCATACAACGCTGGAAGGATAGCGGGCTGACGCCAGACAAGGTACCGGCGGATGATGATGAATTTGCGAATGGTCGCGCGAAAGCACTTTATGCCCTGTATCAGGAACGTTTGAAAGCGCTGAACGCCGCCGATTTTGGCGACCTGTTGCTTCATTGCCTGACGCTGTTTACGGAAAACGCGGAAGTGCTTGCCGACTTTCAACGCTTGTTCCGCTACATCCTGGTCGATGAGTACCAAGACGCAAATGTCGCGCAATATCTGTGGCTGAGATTGCTGGCGCAGCACCATCGCAATATCTGCTGCGTCGGTGACGATGATCAATCGATCTATGGCTGGCGCGGTGCGGAAGTCGGCAACATTCTCCGCTTTGAAAAAGATTTTCCAGGCGCGAAGGTGATTCGGTTGGAGCGAAATTACCGATCTACACCTCATATCCTGGCGGCGGCATCCGGCCTTATCGCGCACAATGAAGGCCGTTTCGGCAAGACCTTGTGGACAGATACCAATGATGGCGACAAGGTCATTGTGCGCGGTGTTTGGGATGGCGAGGAGGAAGCGCGGTTCATCGGCGAGGAGGTCGAAGCGCTCCACCGCAAGAAACATCGGCTCGATGAGATCGCGATCTTGGTAAGGGCGGGCTTTCAAACGCGTGAATTCGAGGAACGTTTCATTACCCTGGGGGTGCCTTATCGCGTCATCGGCGGACCGCGATTCTATGAGCGTGAGGAAATTCGCGACGCACTGGCCTATTTTCGCTTGATTCACCAACCGGAAGACGATCTCGCCTTCGAGCGCATTATCAACAAGCCGGCGCGGGGTGTCGGCAAGACGACCTTGCAGGCGTTGCACGGCCTTGCGCGGATCGAGGGCTGTTCGCTGTTCATCGCCGGTTTGCGGATCGTGGAAACCGACGAGCTTCGACCCCAGGCGCGTCGAAAGCTCGGCGAGATTCTGGCAAACTTTCAGCGTTGGCAACGGATGTCGGATGGCTTGCCGCACACCGAATTGGCGGAAACCGTCCTCGAAGAGTCGGGCTATACCGACATGTGGGTTTTAAGCAAGAAGCCGGAAGCGCCGGGCAAGCTGGAAAATCTGAAGGAATTGATTCCGGCGATGGCCGAGTTCGAAAGTCTTAGCGGTTTTCTTGAACATGTCAGTCTGGTGATGGAAAACACCGAGGCCGCGGGCCAAGACATGGTCAATGTCATGACCCTGCACAGTGCCAAGGGGCTCGAGTTCGACACGGTGTTCCTGCCCGGATGGGAGGAGGATCTCTTTCCCCATCAGCGGGCCATCGATCAAAGCGGCATGGCGGGATTGGAGGAGGAGCGGCGGCTTGCCTATGTGGGCATTACCCGAGCGCGGCGGAAGGTGACGATTTCGCACGCCGCCAGTCGACGAATTTATAACCAATGGGTCAGCGCGATCCCGTCCCGTTTCGTGGCCGAACTCCCGGACGATAGTATCGAGGTTACGACCGATCCCGGTCTCTTCGGTGGCGGCGCCGGCGGGCTATCGGAAGGTCGGTCGGCCTTTGGCTTCGACGGCGCCGCGCGGCGCACGGAAGGCGGTCCGGGATGGCGCCGCTACCAGGAACGGGGGGCCGGGGTTAAATTCATTGAAGCCACGGCGGAACCCATTTCCCCATCGGAGTCGACGTTTGCGCGTGGCGACCGCTGCTTCCATCAAAAATTCGGTATGGGTCGCATCCGTACGATCGATGGCGATAAGCTCACCATCGATTTCGATAAGGCCGGCGAGAAGCGGGTCATCGCCGCATTTGTCTCGAAACCTTGAGCCGTTCACACGATGAATTGGAAACTGGAAACCGTCGTTCCCGCGCCAGCAGCGGAATATTTTTCGGAAGCCTTTGAGCCCCTGTGCGCCGCCGTTGCGTCGTTTGAGATTTCCGATACCCAATTTTGGCGAATCGAAGGATATGCCGCCGAGATGCCCGCTCATGCGGACTTGGCCGCCGCCATCGCGATCACCGCGGCTCGGGCCGGTGTGCCAGAGCCGGAGTTTTCCTGCGTACAGCTTCCCGCTGTCGATTGGATTACGGAAAATCAGCGTTCTTTTCAGCCGCTGCGGGCAGGCCGCTACTTTATTCAGCCATCGCATTTCGACGGAACGGTTCCGCATGGCGCTATTGGTCTGACACTCGATGCCGGCGCGGCTTTCGGCACCGGCGAGCACGCCACGACCAAAAGTTGCCTGCTGGCTTTGGACTGGCTGGCGCGGCGGCGCCAGTTTACCAACCCGTTGGACCTTGGCTGTGGATCGGGCGTTCTCGCACTTGCCATCGCCGCGACGTGGCGTCGCCCGGTGTTGGCCGCCGATATCGATCCGCGAGCGGTTGCCGTTGCGCGTGAAAACGCCCGGGTAAACCGGCTCACCGCCTTCACGCGGATACAATGCAGTAATGGCTTTTCCGACCGGGCGGTCCACCGCGCGGGGCCATTCGACCTGATTGCCGCGAATATCTTGGCCAAACCTTTAATCACGATGTCGCGGGCGCTATCCCGGCAATTGTCGGCGGAGGGAGTCGTGATCTTGTCCGGTCTTTTAGGGACACAAGAAAACGCGGTGCGGAATGCCTACCGTCGACAAGGTTTGATGCTTATTCGACGCATTTCCATCGACGGATGGCACACGCTCATCATGGCGCGCCGCCGGGTCTAACGGGCTAGCCGATTTGGTGACGAGGTAGATGCAAATAGTTTCGTGCGGCCGCATCGTTTGACAGTGACGACGTGGACAATTCCGCGCGGCGCACGCCGATATCGTCCAGCAGATGGTCATCAAGCGCCGATAATTCGTGCATGGTTTGCCGACGCCTGTAGGAAACGAGCAGGTTGCTAAATGCATGCGCGATCACTTGAAAAATTCGGGTTGTTACAGGATTTGTGCCGGTCTTGGCTTGAAGTGCACTCATTATGAGTTCCTTTTTTCATTATTATTAACAAAGTCTTGCAAGGGGTTTCTTATGGTATGCATGCTATATAAGCCTGCGTTTTAGGTTCGTCAGCCGCATATAATGCAGTGCAGCATTACCCCTAATGCATGGATGGCGGTTCGATGGTATGGCAAAAACGCTGTTTCGCCGGCGCCACTATGTTAAGAGCAAGGGGGCCAATTAGTGTTGGAAGGGAGAGGTCACATGACAATTGACGCGACGGCGTATGCCGGGGATGAAGCATTGACGCGTCAGATGGAAATTGAAGGCGTCACAATGGGTATCGACGCCGTACGATCGATGGTTGCTGGCGTCGCGGGAGCGCCTGAAGGCGCCGACCCGGCGGCGTGGATGAGACTGATCGCACCGAATGCATCCGAAACGTTGCGCAATCAATTACTAGGTCTGAAGGCGGCAATTACAAATGGCGTGGCTAAGAGTCCACCCCTCTCGGATCGACTAAGCGCACTTCGCGAGGAACTACGCCACCGCGGGTTGGACGGGTTTGTCGTGCCACGAACGGATGCCCATCAAGGTGAATATGTGCCGCCGCGCGATGACCGGTTGCGCTGGCTCACGGGATTTTCCGGATCCGCCGGCGTCGCGGTTGTATTGGCGGACAGCGCGGCAATCTTCGTTGATGGCCGCTATACGCTTCAAGTTCGGTCACAAGTAGATACCGCCTTGATCGAACCGAAACATTTGATCGACTCGCCGTCAACGCAATGGATCGCCGAGAATCTGCCGAAAGGAGGTAAGTTGGGCTATGATCCCTGGCTCCACGCCGAGAATGCCGTCACGGCACTTTCCAAGGCTGTAGAAAAAGCCGAGGGTAGTTTGATTGCCCAAACGGATAATCCCGTGGATACCATATGGACGGGACAGCCGGCGGCACCTCTGTCTCCGATTGTACCTCATCCGCTCGAATATGCGGGAAAATCTGCTGCCGATAAAAGAGGAGAAATTGGCACCGCTCTCGACTCCGAAGGCTGTGACTTCGCTGTAATTACCGCGCCCGACTCGGTTGCATGGTTGCTAAATGTTAGGGGTGGTGACGTGCCGCGCGCACCGATGCCGCTCTCGTTCTTAATCGTGCACAAGACTGGCGCCGTTGATTGGTTCGTGGATACTAGAAAGCTGTCTCCTGGATTGGGCGCACATTTGGGCAACGGCGTGTCCGTCGAAAATATCGAAGCCTTTCCAGATGCGCTCGAATCGCGCGGCGGCAAGACTGTCCGTGTTGATCCTTCCAGCGCCGCGGGGCTCGTATTCGACAGGTTGCGGTCGGGTGGCGCGCGAATTTCGAGTGGGGATGACCCTTGCGCCTTGCCCAAGGCCTGTAAAAACGCGATCGAAGTCGAAGGTGCGCGTCGCGCGCATCAACGCGACGGGGTCGCTCTCACGCGGTTTCTTGCCTGGTTCTCGGAAATGGCGCCAACCGGTGATCTAACAGAAATTGAAGCGGCCGATAAGCTCGCATCCTTCCGCGAGGAAGGCGATCTGATTCGCGACCTCAGCTTTGATACGATTTCAGGGTCGGGATCGAATGGTGCAATCGTGCATTATAAAGTTACGCCAAAGACCGATCGGTGCATGGCGACGGGAGAACTCTATCTGGTTGATTCCGGCGCGCAATATCTGGATGGCACGACGGATGTGACCCGGACGATAGCGGTTGGTGTACCGACGGCGGAAATGAAGGATCGTTTTACGCGCGTTCTCAAGGGGCATATCGCCCTGGCGACGGCCCGGTTCCCTGAAGGTACTTCCGGTGCGCAACTAGATATATTGGCGCGACACGCACTTTGGGCCGTGGGTCTCGATTTTGATCACGGCACCGGCCATGGCGTGGGCAGTTATCTCAGCGTGCATGAGGGGCCGCACCGGATATCGAAAGCGCCGAACGCCGTTGCATTGTGCGAAGGAATGATCGTGTCGAATGAGCCTGGTTACTATAAGCCTAACGCCTATGGGATTCGTATAGAAAACCTGGTTACAGTCGTGCCATGCCATGACCTTGCTGATGCGGAGCGAAAAATGTTCGAGTTCGAGACACTGACATTTGCGCCGATTGACCGCGCTGTAATCGATATTTCGTTACTCAATACGACGGAAAAGGCGTGGCTGAATAATTATCACCGCAAGGTCTTCGAAAAAATGTCCAAAGAGGTCGATATCACGACGAGGCAATGGCTTGAAACGGCCACGCAACCGATCTGAATTTTATAAATACAATCTAAAAGGGATAAAAACATAATTAATAACTAATTAAGGTATAGATGGGATAAATTTTCCGGGGTGCTAAATTTGCAATTCGGAGAAAAAATGATCGGCCGCGCATTCTCGCGACACAATGGGAAATTGTTCCGTCTGGCGGCGGCCGCTTTTTTTTCGACTCAAGCGCCCGTCCACGCTGCGGAGCCGATCAAAGACACAAATCCCCAGCAAGAAATCGTCGCGGCGTTCGTAGCCGATTGGCCACCACAATATGCCATGGATGATTCTGGTACACCGATAGGGTTCGCGCGCGATACGATGGATGCTATTGCGCGAATTGCCGGTGTGAAGGTTCGTTATCGCATTGTCGATTCGTTCGCGAAGGCGTTCGATGATGTTCGCGAAGGCCGGGTCGACGTTATTCCAAATGTAGGCGTTACGCCGGAACGGCAGCGTTTTGGCCATTTCACCGCGCCGATTGAAAC
>JAJFJC010000197.1 GCA_021774385.1 Alphaproteobacteria bacterium | reverse complement strand
CCGGTGATGGCGCCGTTGTTGTTTCTTGAAACGAAAGGCATGTCTAAATCATACGGGTCTCTGCCGCCGTTACTCAATGAAAAAGCCGCCGAACGGCGGCTTCGTCCACGACGGCTATCCGTAAAATGTTAATGCAGCTTGCTTGGCAGGGTTTTGATTGCGTCGTTGATTAAGGCATCGCCCACATCGCCCGAGAGCTTGTCTTCAAGCAAAATCATGGTTGCCGACAACGCGACGGAAATCGCACGATCACGAATTTCTTGCACGGCCGTGGCCTCGGCTTGCAGAATTTTTTCCGAAGCGGACTGTTCTTGTCTTTGGAGCATCGCCGCCAAAGCGGCTTCCGCGCTCTTGCGATGTGCTTCGGCTTCAGACTTCGCATGCGCCATCATCGCTTCGACCTCTTGCGCTGCATCGCGTTGCTTGCGCTGATAAGAGGCCAATGTCGCCTGTGCCTCTTCGCGCAACCGCTGCGCTTCCTCGACCTCGTTCCGGATTTGACCGATCTTGTCGTCGAGCGCACCGGTAAGGGCAGCGCGAATCGGCTTGAAGACCGCCACGACGAAGACCACAAAGGCGAGAGCGACCCAGAATGTTGGACTGTGCAGAAGTTCCATCAGGCGCTGTCCCGTATAACGGAAGCGACTGCGGCATTCGCTTCATCCAAGCCAATTTCACCACCGATCAATCGGCTGGCCGATGCTTGAGCTAATTCGCCCGCAATCGTGCCGATATCGCCAATCGCGCGGGTTTTTTCATCTGAAATCCGCTTTTCGGCTTCCGCCAACTGATCGCTGAGCTTCGCGGCCAATGCTTCGCGCTGTCGTTCCGCATCTTCCGACATTTTCCGCCCCGCTTCGCGAACGGATTCCAGCGCCTTCGCCGAGGCTTCGGCGATTGCCTTATCGTAATCAGCTAACGCTGCTTCGGCTTCCGATTTTAGCGATTCCGCTTTCTCAAGGTCGGCTTCGATCCGCCCGCGCCGCGATTCACGGACTTCAGTGACTCGCGGCAGGGCGACCTTCCAGAGGATCAGGTAGAGCGGAATAAAGGTCAGCGCCAACCAGAAAAGCTGCGTTGGAAAGACCGATAGATCGAGTTGAGGCATGGTGTCTTCGTTTCGCTACGTTGCGAGACCCAGTGTTATCCGAACAGGATAAGAAGCGCGATAACCAGCGCGAACAGCGCGATCGCTTCCACCAGGGCGAAGCCGAGCATCGTCATGGTGAAGACTTCGCCACGGGCTGCCGGATTACGGCCAACCGCAATGATGAAGGAGGAAAACACGCTGCCGATACCGATACCGGAACCGATCATTCCAATCACCGCCAAACCGGCGCCGATAAGTTTTGCAGCTTCGACTTCCATAATTTCGTTCCCTTATTTAGTGACGTTCAATTTGAGTGAGAAAAATCCAACTACAAACACCGCATCAATGTAGATGCAAGGCGTCGTTGATATAAAGACACGTTAGGATGGTGAAGACATAGGCCTGAAGACAGGCAATCAGAATTTCCAGCCCCGTGAGGACGACAACGAAGGCAAAGGGCAAGACACCCGCGACACCGAGCACGGCGATGAAGCCCGCGATCACCTTTAGGAGGGTATGTCCGGCCAACATATTCGCGAACAATCGCACGGAAAGGCTGATTGGTCGTGAAAGGTAGGAAATAATCTCAATTGGGATCAGCAAGGGCCACATGGGCAGAGGGGTGCCGGGCGGCAGAAAAAAGCTAAAAAAGTGAAGCCCGTGTTTCGCGAAACCCAATATCGTGACACCTAGAAAGATGAAGAACGCCAGGGCAAACGTAACGACGATATGGCTGGTAAAGGTGAAGCTATAGGGCGTCATGCCGAGTAAATTGCCGAGCAGCACGAACATGAAAACCGTAAAGACGAAAGGGAAGTATTTGCGGCCTTCATTGCCGACAGTATCGCGTAACATGTTGGCGATAAATTCGTAGGACAATTCGACGGCGCATTGCAGGCGCCCTGGTACAAGCGCGCGGTGGCGCATGCCAAGCAGCACAAACCCCGCGGTAATTACGACAGTGAGCACCATATACAGCGATGAATTCGTGAACGAAACATCGACGTTGCCCATCTGAAGCGGAATGATTGGGTGTATTTCGAACTGTTCTAGCGGACTTGCCACTTGCTTCCCCGTTTAATCCTTACCCTTTGGGCCATCAACTTCGTTTGTGTCGTCGGGCTTTTTATACCCGGCGGCAAGATCATATCCAGCCGCCATTCGAAACACGTTTAGAATTCCCGCCGCCGAGCCGAGCACGAAAAACAAAAGCATGAACCAAGGTTTGGTATCGAGCCAATAGTCGAGAAGGAAACCGATGCCGACTCCGACGATGACCGCCGCAACCAAATCAACACCTATTCGCAATGCAATGCCGAGGCCGCCTTGCTGTCCTACCTGACCAGGTTTGTCCGATTCCCCCTTACCGGTCCCGTTCCGATTTTTTCGCGCGGCCTTAAGCCGTTCATCTAGATCTTCCAGCGAGGCTGGCTTTCGACCCTCGGCCATGGCAATTCGCCCCTCCGAACGGTTTCAACCAATGCTGAAAGCGCGCGCACCATACTGTTGGGCCAAACTAGTGTCAAGACGCAAAGGCGCCCATATATGCGGTTAAAAGTCGCAGAAATCCGGGCGTTTCCGGTTGTGCGTCACGCGGTCGCGCGTAGCTCCTGAGCGCGCTGCAAATCGACCGAAACGAGTTGGCTTACGCCCCGCTCTCCCATGGTCACGCCGAACAGTCGGTCCATGCGTGCCATGGTGATGCGATGATGCGTGATAATCAGGAAACGGGTGTCACCGGCATCGGAAATTTCACCCAGCAGATTGCAAAACCGCTCGACATTGGCGTCGTACAGCGGCGCGTCGACCTCGTCGAGCACGCAAATCGGCGCCGGATTGGTCA
>JAJFJC010000196.1 GCA_021774385.1 Alphaproteobacteria bacterium | reverse complement strand
CACCTCCCCTTCGTCGACGATGCCGCCGCGGCGTTGGCGCCCGGCGCGCCGTTGTTGCACGAGACACATGAGTCGATCGCGGATTTCTATTTCAAGGGTCAGGCCAAGCCCATCGATGGAACCAACATCTTCCAGAATTATTTGGTCAGCACGGGCGACATCGATGCCGCCGAGCGCAATGCGGCGCGAATATTCGAGCAAACCTACACATTCCCTGGAATTTCCCATTTCGCGATCGAACCACACAGCGTGGTCGCCGCCTTCGACGGAGACCGCCTGACCGTATGGTCCGGGGCGCAATCGCCCACCGCGGTGCAAAAGGTGCTGTCGCGGGTTTTCGGCCTCGCCCTCTCCGACATCCGCATCATCGTCCCATTTGTCGGCGGCGGTTTCGGCGGTAAGGCTTCCGTCAAAATCGAACCGTTGGTCGCCGCCGCCGCGCGCAAGGCCGGTAGACCGGTCCGCGTCGCGCTAACGCTTGAGGAGTCGATGCTCACATGCCGCCGCTTAGGAACGTCGATCACCTTGAGGACGTCACTCGATAACGACGGTAAAATCCTCGCCAAGCGCGGCACGATCCTGCTCGACGGGGGGGCCTATGCGGACACCGGGCCGGCGGTCGCCGTCAAGGCCGTGCACCGCGTCATCGGGCCCTATGACATCGCCAATCTCGAAATCGCAGCGAAGGCCGTCTACACGAACACCGTGCCGGGTGCGGCCTTCCGTTCGATCGGCGGCCCCCAGGCGGTGTGGGCGACGGAGTCGCAGATGGATGAAATCGCCGAGGCGATGGATATCGATCCCGTAGATCTGCGGCAACGCAATCTCCTGCCACGTGGCGGTGAAATACTCGACACGCTGCGCCCACTCGATGCCGACATCAGCGAAATGATCGGGCAAGCTGGTCAGGCGATAACGGCGCTCGGTGGCGGATCCGCCGCGGGCGTCGCCGTTGCCGCGACCGATCCGGGAATACTGCCGCTTGGGGGATCCCTGGTTCGGGTTCTCGCGGACGGCTCAATCACCGTGATGGCCAACAGTGTCGATATCGGCCAGGGCGTCCGCGCGGTCTTGCGTGAGGTCGTGGCGAAAACTCTGAATCAGGACGTCCAATCCATTCGGGTGGCGGACCCGGACACCGCGACCGCGCCCTTCGACTGGGGCACCGGCGCGAGCCGGTCGACCGTCATCATGGGGCTCGCGGTAGAGGACGCCGCGCGCGACGCGAGCGATCAAATCCTGGAACTAGCGGCATCGGTATTCAACGGAGCACCGAACGATCTCCGCCTCGTACCGGGTGGCGTTGCCCAGGGTGACGATGTCCTCTCATTCGAGCGTCTTTATCATCGGGCATTCGGAATCGATTCCGGCGAGGTCGTGGGCAGGGCGATGGTGACCCCGGCGCGCAAGGGAAGCGACTTCGAAAAATCACCGTTATTTTGGGAAACCGCCGTCGGCGCCTGCGATGTCGATCTCGATGAGGTAACGGGAGAACTGACCGTCACCCGCTATGTCGGCGTCGCGGATATCGGCCGGGCGATCAATCCGATCGGCGCGGAAGGCCAGGAGGAAGGCGCCGCCGTGCAAGGCATGGGACACGCCTTGTACGAGCGGCTCGATTACGTCGATGGCCAACCGGTCAATGCGACGCCTGTCGCCTACCGGGTCCCGGCGGCGGGCGATGTCGCCAGACAGGCCAAAACAGTATTGATTGAAAACGGTGACGGCCCCGGCCCGATGGGCGCGAAGGGCATGGGCGAAGGCGGCATCCTGCCCGTGGCGCCGGCCATCGCGAACGCGTTGGCGCGCCGTTACGGCGTCCGCATCCGCGACCTTCCCATGACACCGGAGCGCATCTGGCGGGCGCTGCGCGAAAGAGACAGCGATGCTTCCTAGACCGTTCACCTATCACCGCCCAACATCCCTAGATAACGCGGTCGCCCTGATGGCACGCCATGTCGACGATGTCTCGCCTTACGCGGGCGGCACCGAATTGCTTCTGGCAATGAAGATGCATTTCGCGGACTACGAACATCTCGTCGACCTCAAGCGGATTCCCGATCTATGTGCGATTGCCCGGAACGGCGACACGCTTTCCATTGGCGCGCTCGCCACCCACGCGGCAATCGCCACCGATGCCGTCATCCAGGAAGCCCTGCCCGCGCTTGCCGGGCTCTGCGGCTCGATCGCCAACGCCCGCGTCCGCGCCGCCGGCACCATCGGCGGTAATCTGTGTTTCGCCGAACCGCGCGCCGATCCACCGGTCCTGCTCTCCGCCCTCGATGCGGAGCTGTGCTTGATATCCGTGCGCGGCGAGCGCCGCGTCGCCGCCGGCCGATTCATCACCGGCACGTTGGAAACCACACGGGCACCGGACGAAATCCTCCTGCGGATCGAAGTTCCCTTGAAGGCTCGTACTGTACGCTATGAACGCGTGGTCCATGGCCATCGCACCGTTGCCGGCGCGGCGGCCGTGATCGAGCACGATGCCAGTGCCGCGCCGCGCATTTGGCTCGGCTGTGTCGCGACCCACCCGGTTGCGCTGCCGAACGCCGAGACCTATGTCGCGGCCAATCCAGGCGTGCTCGACAATGCCCTGACGCAAGCTATCGCGTCGGACATCGCCCCGCTCAACATCGCCGATGACGAGGATGCCGGCGCCGACTACCGGCGGCATCTGGCGGAGACCGTCACGATCCGCGCCATCGCCGGCACTGTCCAACAAGAGGTCCGCGCGTCATGACACCCGCTCACAAGATCGCGCTCACGCTCAATGGAGACCAGGTCGAGGCGTCCGTCGCAGCGCATACGTTGCTTATCGATTTCCTGCGCGACAGCCACGCCCTGAACGGCGTCAAGCGGTCGTGCGATATGCAGGTCTGCGGCGCCTGCACCGTCCTCGTGGACGGACGGCCCATGAGCAGTTGCACGATGCTTGCCGTCGATGCCGATGGCGCGTCGGTAGCAACGATCGAAGGTCTCGGCGGTCCAGAGGGGCTCGATCCCGTGCAGGAGGCCTTCCTTGAACATGGCGCGCTGCAATGCGGTTTTTGCACGCCCGGCTTCATTCTGGCGACCAAGGCGCTGCTCGCAACGAACCCTTCGCCAAGCAGGGAGGAGATCGAGCATCATCTGAGCGGGAATATCTGCCGCTGCACCGGTTACCAAAAAATCATCGAAGCGGTGGAAAGCCTTGTCCACTAGCATTTCATTCGACGGCCGCGAACCGGTCGAGGCCGTTCTGGCGAAGGCTCAAGCGGCCGTCGCGGCTGGCGTCGGCACGATCTGGCTCGCCTGCCACCTCTTCCAACGCGATCCTATCGTCACCGCCAGCGTCTTGCTGAACCGCCAGCCGCATCTGAAAGTGACCCTTGTGGCGATAAGCCCCTATCTGGTTCATCCGGTGCATGCCGCCATGGCTGCCGCGACGATCGACGAGTTTTTTCCCGGCCGGGTTTCCTTGTGCCTCGGCGTCGGTGCGCCCGGCGATCTCGACAATGTCGCCGTTCAAACACCAGCACCACTCGGGCCAATGCGCGAGGCCTTGCGCATCTGCCGCGCCCTATTCAGCGGCGAAACGGTACAAGTCGACGGTAAGCGGTTCACGGCCACGGACCGGGCGCTCGCCTCCGGTCCGCACGAGATACCCCTGCTCCTCGCCGCGTCGGGGCCCAAGATGCTCCGGCTCGCCGGAACCCATGCCGATGGGGTGCTGCTGTCGGCGGGCGCGTCGGTGGGGTTCGTACGCTGGAGCCTCGACCAGGTCGCCGTGGACGATAGCCGCAAAGGCTTTTTAAGGGCAGGCCTCGTCTATGGATCCGTCGATGATGAACAGAAAACCGCCTTCGACCGCGTACGGCGCGTCCTGGCAACGACCTTGCGCGGTGCGCATCACGCCAGGAATCTCGAACTCGCCGGCAGTCATCTCGATCAGGGGGCGATCAACGAAGCGATAGTATCTGGCAAAGGTGAAGCGGCGGACGATCTGATCACCGACGCGATCGTCCAGCGTCATGCCGCCGCCGGGTCACCGAGTGCCTTCCGGTCTAGGCTTACCAAATACCGGGCCGCCGGCCTCGACGATACGGTTCTGGCGTCGATGCGGACCCCGGAACAGATCACCGCGGTATTGTCCGCGCTCAACGCCAAGACCTGAGGGTGCCTTCATGAAATTCAGCATCTGCCTGTCGACCGGTTTCGAAGGCGTCATGTACCCGATCCCCTTCACCGAACCACAAGACTTTGTCACGCAGGCGCAGCTGTGCGAGCGGCTTGGCTACCACTCCGTATGGGGCAACGATCACATCACGACCCAGAACTACGTAACCGCGTTGCACCCCGGCAAGGCACCGAACTTCTATGAGCCGCTGATCACCTTGGCGATGTGCGCGCAGGCGACGGAGACCTTAGTCATAGGGACGGCGCTTTTGGTGATGCCGATGCGCGAGCCGGTCTATCTGGCAAAACAGGTGGCGACGCTAGACCAGATGTCGGGCGGCCGCTTCATCCTGGCCGTCGGCCTCGGCGCGTACCGCGAGGAGTTCACCGCCATGTCCCCGCGCCTAAAAGAAGCGCGTCGCGGCGACATGCTGGATGAGGGGATCGAGGCCTTTTTGAAACTGATCACCGAGTCCCGGGCGAGCCATGACGGAACCTTCTATGCCTTCGAGGATATCGAGATGTTCCCGAAGCCGAAACAGGACCCCTACCCGCTTTATATCGGCGGCCACAATATGGCGGCGGTGGAGCGGGCCGCGCGGCTGGGTCATGGCTGGCTGTCCGGATGGCGCCCGCTGACGGAATTGGAAGAACGCATCCGTATTCTTAAGGACCGCACCGAGGAACACGGCCGTCCCCGCGACGCGGTCGAAATCGCACCGCAATTCTCCATGCTACTGGCAAGGACGGACGAGGAAGCGGAAGCCAAGTACATGGCAAGCGGCCTGGTCGCGCACCGGCAATCTCTCGCCTATACCGGACGCGACCTCAGCCACCAGGTCATCGCCAACCTTGTCGGCTCCCCGGACACCGTCATTGAGAAAGTCGCGAAGCTGAAATCGATCGGCGTCGATCACTGCTCCGCCCTGATGATCCCCGCCGACACACCGCGCGAGATGAACGAGCAAATCGAATGGTTCGCCCGTGATGTGATGTCCAAGGTTTGAGGCCTGTAAGCGCGACGCCAGGCCACCCTGATCCTTAAAATTCGCTGAAGTCCCGCAGGAGTTGCCCCGGTGTCCCGCAATCTTGGAGATTGCCATTGCCATCCGCCGTCCGCACGCCGTTAACCCAGACGCCGTGCAACCCCACCGCCGGCGTATCGATCCGGTCGGCGCCTGTCGGCAGGTCGTGAACGCGGCGTTTTTCACCCCGTGCGACGGTCTTCGGATCGAACAGCATCAGGTCCGCCCACGCGCCCGGCACCAGCCGCCCACGGTCCTTAATCCGATAGATATCCGCCGCCCGTGAGGTCAAGGCCTGAACCGCATACTCAACGGACATATCGCCCCGGTCGCGGGCCCAGTGGCCGAGCAGGTGCAGACCGAAACCAGCATCGCAGAAAAACGAAAGATGCGCGCCCGCATCCGACAAGGTGATCGCTGCGGCCGGGTGCTGGAGAAGCTTGACAACCCGGTCCTCATCCACATTGAACAGGCGGACATCGAACATCGTTTTCAGATCGTCGGCAAGGCCAAAATCAAGGAACCAGTCCCAGGGATCCTGGTCCGCGTCGCGCGCCAGCGGACCGACCTTCTTGCCAACCAGGTCGGCATGCGCCGGCTTGTGCACGCTCATGATCGTCATATAGTCCCAGTTGTTCGAGGAAAAGCGGTTCGGTACGCCGGTGGTGTTCATCTCCGCCTTTAGGGCGTCCCGAAAACTCTGGTCGGCGATGACGCGCTTGAAATCATCCGTGCCTTCGGCTTCCATCGCCGAACGCCAGCCAATCAACGCTTCCATCGGATAGGGATGTTCGAGCGAAAATTCCATGCCGAGCGGGAAGCATCCCACTTGGGACCAGAGTTCACGGCCGCGGTCGCGGGCCTGTTCGATTTCCGCGACCTCCCTAAAGACCCGGTCAGGATCGCCAGGGTCGACGAACATCGCCGCAATCATCACTGGCCGGCCATTCTGGGCGGCAATGTTCTCCAACCACGGTACGGTCGTCGTCATGCCCTTGGTCAGCATGAAGGCGCCACGCCCCGCCTCGCCCAGGGCACCGGTCAGTTCCAGCATCTCGTGCTCGTCGGCCAGACGCGAGGGCATCGGGATGCCGCTGTCGCCATTATGCTGCTCCAATGTCGAGGTCGCGAAACCGCACGCGCCGGCATCGAGCGCCTCGCGCACCAGGACTTTCATTTCCGCGACCTCGCCGATTGTCGCGGCGCGCTCGGACGCATCGTCGCCCAATACCCAGGTACGAACGGAGGAGTGTCCGCAAAACGCCGCGACATTCGGCACCAGTCCCCGGCGTTCCAGCGAATTCATATAGTCCGGGAAGCTGATAAAATCCCAATCGATCCCCGCCTGCATCGCCGCCAGCGACATGCCCTCGACATGGGTCAAATTCTTCAGCGTCCGCTCGCGGTGTTCCGGCTTACAGGGCGCGATCGTGAAACCGCAATTGCCGATGACCACGGTCGTGACGCCAAGCCGATTCGAAGGCGTCGCATAGGGGTCCCACGTCAGTTGCGCGTCGAAATGGGTGTGCAGATCGATGATTCCGGGTGCCAGGGTCAAGCCTTCGGCGTCCACGGTTTCACGCCCCGCGCCGACCTCTTGACCGACCGCGGCGATACGCCCGTCCTTAACGGCGAGTTCGCCTGCAATGGCAGAGTTGCCAAGTCCATCGATGATGTTCGCGTTCTTGATCACCAAGTCATGCATGTGCGTCTACTCCCCAAAACCACGACAAATATTTCTCGCCAATTCTAGCAGGACAGCAGCAAGTGAAAACAGACCCTCAAACCACTCTTGTTCGCCACGCTGCAATCGGCGAAAGTCGAGCAACGAAAGCGAATGTTCGCAGCAAAAAATTAGCAGCTAACACAGCGAGGAAACATGACTGGACAGTTGGAAGGCAAGGTCGCCGTCGTCACCGGCGCGGCCCGTGGATTGGGGCGAGAATATGCGCTGCGGCTGGCCGCCGAGGGCGCGTCTATTGTCGCCGGCGATGTACGCGACTGCGCGGACACCGTGGCGGACGTGATCAATGAAGGTGGCCAAGCGACCGGTGTCGCGCTCGATGTCGCGGATATGGAAAGCTGCACCGCGATGGCCGACGCGGCGATGGCCGTGTACGGCAATATCGACGTGCTGGTGAATAACGCCGCGCTCTATGGCGGATTGACCGGCGGCCGCTTCGAAAAGCTTGACCCGGCGGAATGGCAACAGGTGATGGATGTCAACATCACCGGCGTATGGAATTGCTGCAAGGCGGTGATCGGTCCCATGCGCGAGGTCGGCGGCGGTTCGATCATCAACATCTCCTCCCTCGCCGCCGTCTACGGCCTGCCCTTCTCGCTGCATTACGCGATGTCGAAGGCCGCCGTCATCGGAATTACGCGCAGTCTGGCGCGCGAACTCGGCCGCGACTGGGTCCGCGTCAACGCCGTCGCGCCAAGCGCCGTCATGACCGAGGGCACCGAGGAATTCTTCGGCGACAAGCTCGACCGCGCCAAGGACGTCATCGCGCAAAGCCAGACCCTGCAACGCAACCTGGAAACCGGCGACCTCGCCGGCACCATCATCTACCTCGCCAGCGACGCCAGCAAATTCGTCACGGGGCAGACCATCATGGTCGATGGCGGGACGGTGTATTTGTAGTTCGCGATGAGTGCACTCGCAGGCATTAAGGTTATCGATCTGACCCGCGTGGTCGCAGGGCCTTTCTGCTCGGTCCTTTTGGCCGATATGGGGGCGGACGTCATCAAGGTCGAACATCCCGGGCGCGGCGATCAGGTGCGCGGACAAGGCGCGATGGTCAATGGGTTCAGCGCCTATTTCGTGCAGTTCAACCGGAACAAACGATCGATCACCCTCGACCTCTACACCGACGACGGCAAAGCCGTCCTGCGCGACCTGATCCGTACTGCAGACGTACTGCTGGAGAACTACCGTCCCGGCGTGCTCGACCGGATGGGGTTCGATGCCAAGCAGCTGAACGACCTCAACCCTGATCTAATCGTCGGCAGCGTAAACGGCTATGGCAGCACCGGTCACTACGCCGACCGGCCGTCCTTTGATTTTATCGCCCAGGCGATGAGTGGATTCATGAGCGTGAATGGCGCCGCTGACAGCCCACCGATGCGCGCCGGCCCGCCCTTGGCTGATTTGATAGCCGGTCTCTACACCGCGTTCGGCGTCGCCTGTGCGTTGGTCAGCCGCGGCGGTCGCCCAGACGTTGGTGGACAATTTGTCGAATCCAGCCTGATGGGCGGGTTGGTCAGCATGCTCGCCTATATGAGCGCCGAATATTTCGCAACCGGCAAAGAGCCCCGGCGCACCGGCAACGATCATCCCGTGCTGTGCCCCTACGGCCTGTTTCACGCCTCGGATGGCGACGTCGCCATTGCACCCGCGGGCGAGGTTTTTCTCAAGCGCTTCTTCGAGGTTCTGGAGTTGACGCATCTGTACGACGATCCGGATTTTGCCGACAACGACGCCCGGGTCCGCAATCTGGCGCAAATGAACGCCATTGTTAACGAGAAGATCAGCGCGAACACGGTCGACTACTGGATCGACATCCTCAACGCCGCCGGCGTCCCCTGCGGACAGATCCAGAACATGGAAACCCTCTTCCAGGATCCGCAGTTGCGCTCGCAGGACATGGTCCTGTCCGTCGACCACCCGGGCCATGGGGAAATCGGCATGACGGGCTTCCCGGTGAAGATGAGCGAAACACCCTGCACCTTGCAGCGGCCAGCGCCGGAACTCGGCGCCGACACGGAGGCCGTGCTTCGCGAGTTGGGGTACGACGCGGACAGAATTGCGGCGTTGCGCAAGGACGGCGTCCTCTAACCAGTCTAATTGCAACGTCTTCACTTTCTCCTTGAAGACCTTTGCGAAGTCGTACATACGGCATCGTCGTCCACGCCCACCTCGATCCTCCCCCATCAAAGGGGGAGGAGAAAACTGCGTAATGGCAACTCGTTATCCCTTCCCCCCTTGTGGGGGAAGGTTAGGATGGGGGGGATCTTCAACGCTGATAGTATTTTGTAGAGGTCTCCTTGGGGCTGGACGGTTGTCAAAACCATCCAGGTGTGGGTGCGGGGAAATTGGTGGAAGGCGAACAGTGCCCCCTAACCCTTCGCCGCCATCGCCTCCGCCAATGCCAGTACGGCACGGGCCTGCTTGAGATGAGGCATGTCGACCATCATGCCGTCGAGGCCAACGGTACCGGCGCCCGGATTTTCTTCGAAGACCGCGACGATACGCTTGGCGTGGGCGATTTCCTCCGCCGTGGGCGTGAAGGCTTCGTTGATCGGGGCGGATTGTGCGGGATGGATCGCCATTTTGCCGAAGAAACCGGATCGCCGCGCCTGCACCGCTTCATCCATCAGCCCCTTGTCATCGCGGAAATCGACAAAGACCGTATCGACCGGCATCACCTCGGCCGCCCGTGAGGCTGCGAGGCAAAGCGTGCGGGCCAGCTGATAGGGACCGTCATATTCGCCGTTCGGCAGGCGGTTGTTTGTCGCGCTGAGCGCCGCCGCCAAATCTTCCGCGCCCCAGGTCATGCCATAGAGCCTTGGCGTCGCGCCAATGAAGGTGTCGAGATCGAAAAGTGAGCGTGCCGTCTCCGTTGCCACCGCCAGGATTTGCGTGGAACCAATTTCAAGCCCCTCGCGCGCCTCCAGCGCGCTCAACGCATGGCTCAACGCGATGGCCTCGGTGGCCGAATAGGTCTTCGGCAACACAATGCCGTCCGGTGCACCCTTCATGACGGCGGCGAGGTCGTGCATGGGGAATTCAGTGTCGAGCGGATTGATCCGTACCCAGAGTTGCTGACGGTCGCGGTCCTGGTGACTCGTCAAATATTCAGCGGCCATGCCGCGTGCGACCTCGAGCCGGTCCTTGGAGACGGAGTCTTCCAGATCGAGGATCAGCGCGTCGGCCTCGTTTCCCTCCCCCTTGACCAGCTTGCGTTCGCTGTCGCTGGGAACGAATAGAAAGGATCGTAATGTCATGCCACGGGCTTCTTTCGCATGAGACCGGAGCGGAGGCAGTAGGCCACTTCCTCTCCACGCTGATTGAAGGCGCGATGCTCGAATTCGACAATGCCCATGGTCGGGCGCGACTTGCTCTCGCGCTTGGCCTTGATCGTGGTGGTCGAATGCAGGGTATCGCCATGAAACACCGGCTTCGGAAAACGGCAATCGGTCATCCCAAGGTTGCCGACCGTCGTGCCCAGGGTCGTATCCGAAACCGAGACACCGATCATCAGACCAAGGGTGAAGATGCTGTTGACCAGCGGCTTGCCGAATTCGGTGTCCTTGGAGAACTCCGCATCCAAATGCAACGGCTGCGCATTGTGGGTCAACGCCGTGAACAACACATTGTCCATTTCGGTCACCGTCCGCGTCAGCGCGTGTTCGAACGTCTTTCCTACTTCAAACTCTTCGAAATACAGCCCGGCCATCGTCCTTGTCTCCTTAAATCCAAAAGTTGCTGCGGACTACCTATCGCCCGGCACCGCTTCACGCAAGATCACACCGATCCGTTGCCAACACTCATCCCGCCGCAGACGTACAATACTTGCCCAGTCACGTAAGACGCGTCGTCGGACAGCAGGAACGCAATGGGTGCGGCGATTTCATCGGACGTCCCGGCGCGCTGTAACGGCACGTTATTCATGACGGCTTGCAGTTTGTCCGAACCCTCGGGGTGGTTACGCATGAACAGCTCCGTTGCGACCGGTCCCGGCGCCACGGCATTAACCGTTATACCGTGCTGCGCCAACTCCAGGGCCCAGGTACGTGTAAAGCCAATGGTCCCCGCCTTCGCCGCCGCGTAGGCGGTGCGCTCTTCCTTACCCAACACGGCACGGCTGGAAATATTGACGATCCGCCCCTTGCCTTTTTTCTTCATCGAAGGGATGCAAGCCTGCGTACATTGCAGCGTGGCGCCGAGATTGACCGCGATGACACTGTCGAAAGATTCGAACGAAGTCTCTTCCAAAGGTTCCGGCAAGGAAAAGCCGGCATTGTTGACGAGGTTGTCGATCTCGTACTTCGCCGTAATTTCAGCCATGACGGCGGCGGTGGCAGCGCGGTCCGTCAGGTCGACCGCGTAGAACGGCCCCGGCGCGTTCTCCGGCGTGGTCCGCGCGATCCCGATTACCTGGTGTCCGTCCTTCGCAAGACGCTCGGTCGTCGCCTTGCCAATCCCTTTCGATGTTCCGGTTACCAGCGTTGTT
>JAJFJC010000195.1 GCA_021774385.1 Alphaproteobacteria bacterium | reverse complement strand
ACGCTAATGGCATGACAGCCGTGTTAAGCCGCGTCTCGAAATTCGATTTTAAGGGAAGTTGGACTGGTGAGGACGTGCGGGTCCTAATGCACGTTAAAAAGAAGAAATACGCCGGTGAGATCGAGTTCAACGGAAAGACATACAAGGCCATAGGCAACGCACATGGCGAACTGCTGCGCGGTAATTTCAGAAGCGGTGATAACAATTTCCCGTTCCAGCTTTCGAAAGTCGATGGCGGGACGGTCGGCTTTCAAAGTGGTACGTTTACCGCGGCGTTGAACAGCGACACCGCTAGGCCTAAGCCGAAAAGTAAACCCGTTAAGGCTGTATCGAACGACAAGCCCGCCAAAGCAGAACCGATCAAGAAAACCGCTAAGGTGGAAATTAAAATTAGCGATAAAATCAGAAAATTAGAGCAAAAAATTATCAACAATCATCTGATTTACCCTAAGTAAGGCGCGCGCGCACCCGTTTGCCAGGCATCTAAGACATGGGACAATTACCCAGTGGAAGGGCTGCTTAAACTTACTCCCTTTACACCTGCGGCGGCGGTTTAGTCGTAACTATGCCCTGAGTTTCAAATTCTGCGATGTCGTGCGCCGTAAAACCCAATTCAGTCAATATTTCGCCGGTATGCTCGCCGACCTTGGGCGGCGGGCCGTTGAGTTTTGGGCCGCCATGCGCATAGGCGTACGCGGCGACCGGCAAGGCGGGCGGCATACCGTCCTGTGCCGCGCCCGGATATTCCTGTAGCACCGCGCGAGACGCGGTCTGGGCCTCGGCGAGGGTTTCATCGAGGGTGCGGACCCGTGCAGCGGGAACATCGGCCGAGATGAGGATTGCTTCCCATTCATCGGCCGGCTTCTTCGCGAACGCGGCGCGCAGGAAGGCCGCGTCCTCTTCACGCCGCGCGCCCATTCCGCTGCGCGGTGTTGCCTCAACCGCCTCCGCCCGCGCTGGATCACCCAAGACCCGGAAAAGCGCGCCCAATTGTCCTTTGGTGAACGCCCCCAACATCAGCATGCCGTCGCGGGTCGGGTAGCTGGCGTAGCCGGAAAAGTTTAGATCGGCATTGCCATGCGATTGCTGCGGCTTGCCGTTCGTGGCCGTGCCGGTGACGATGGCGCTCATCATCATTAGCGCGGCATCCAGCATGGCGACGTCGATCCGTTGTCCCTTGCCGGTCCGTTCGCGCTGGAAAAGCGCGGAGGATATGGCCAAGGCCGCCTGCGATCCGGTACCGTAATCGACCATTGGCGGGCCGATACGGACCGGTGGCGAGTCGGTCTCGCCGTTCATCGCCATGGCGCCCGAGAAGGCCTGTACGATGATATCGTAGGCCGGATCGGCGCGTTTCGGCCCGGTGTGGCCAAATCCGGTAATCGAGCAATAGATTAGCTGGGGGTTCACCGAGGATAAATCGTCATAGCCGAGACCTAGGCGGTCGAGCGACCCGCCTTGATAGTTTTCGACAAGGACATCGGCGGTTTCCACGAGCCGCAACAGGATTTCCTTGCCGCGCGGTGTCTTAATATCCAGGGAAATGGCGCGTTTGCCGCCATTCTGCGCCATGAAGGCGGTTCCGTAATAGGCTTCGTTCAACGCGGGATTGACGCCGCCTTGGCGTGTCATGTCCGGGTTGTTGGGCGCCTCCACCTTGATCACGTCGGCACCGAGTACCGCCAGCTGGTAGGTACTGAAGGGCCCCGCGAAGACATGCGTCATGTCAATGACGCGGATCCCTTCGAATGGCTGCATTGTGTTTTTCCTTAAGACGCTATGTGAGATCTATAGCCGAAGGCGGAAGTCGTTCTGGCCCGATGTATCACCGCCGCGCATCAGGAATAGCGTCCGCACCGCGTGGTCGACGATGCCGATCTTCTCGTGCTGTTCGGTGGCGAGCGCGCGGTCGAAGACGGAACTGGTCGGCATGAAGCGCAGGGTCATGCCGCGGCGCGGTTTGCCGGACGTGTTGGCTTCGGAGCCATGCACGAGGAAAACGTCGTGCAGCGAGAATTGACCGGCCTCGAGCACGATGTCCGCGACCTGGCTTTCGTCGTCCGCCGTCAGCGGCAATTCCTGGTTGAGGGTCAGGTTCGGGTCCGGGTTGGTATTGTGCGGGCGCAGGTTTTTATCCTTATGCGAGCCCTTGAGGACGCGCAGGCAGCCGTTTTCCGGTGTCGAGTCGTCGATGGCGATCCATGCCGTGCAGGTCGCCAGCGGACGAATTGGCCAGTATTCACCATCCTGGTGCCATGGCGTCGCACGACCTTTTTGCGCCGGCTTGGCGAAGAAGCTGGAGTTCCACAGCGCCACGTCCGGACCGATGAGTTGTTCGACCCGGTCGAGGATGTCGGGTATGCGGGCGTAGTTTAAGAACGACAGGTCATAGGCGAGCAGGGACGGGCAATAATCGACGAACTCAGGATGGCTATGGAGCAGCCGGTCATGATCGGCGCGGATGGCCTCAAGCGTCTCGTCGGGCAAGCGGATGTCGGGGACGACATAGCCGTCTTCGTGGTATTGCGCGACCTCGGCGTCACTGAGCGGCTGGGGCTTTGACGTCATGGCGGCACCTCGTGAGGTTAAACATTCGGAATAACGGAGACTTTACACTGCAGGTGGAGTATCGCCGACGCATGGACCCTCGTGTCAAGCACCAAGGAGACGGGACGAGAGGCGCGTGGCGGTGCGGCCATCGTTCCGCTATCGTACCTTTCGTTGGGGTGTCTCTATTTCCTTTCCGAAAGGCAAAGTATGAGCGGGCTGTTACTTCTCGCCGCCTTCAGTGTGTTCGTCGGTGTGCTCATCGGTGCGGCGGGAATCGGTGGGGTGTTACTCGTGCCGTTCATGGTTTACGGGCTGGACGTTGGTATACATGGCGCAATCCCCGGCGCGATGTTCGGTTATATATTTGCCGGTCTGATGGGCGCGCTGCTTTACGCGCGGCATGGTTCAATTCGCTGGAACATGGCCGGTTGGCTGATTTTGGGTGCGATGCCGGCCGCCTATCTGGGTGCGCTTACGGCGTCGGAGACTTCAAGCCAGCTTCTCGAAATTGCGATAGCAGGCCTCCTTTTGTTTGCCGGCGTCAACGCCCTGCGTCCTTCAACGCAACAGGACGGAGTCGAACGCGCCTTGGCGCCATTGGCGCTTGTGGTAATCGGCGCGGTGACGGGATATGGATCGGCGCTGACGGGCACCGGGGGACCGCTGATCTTGGTGCCACTTCTCGTTTGGCTACGGATACCGGTTTTAACCGCCGTCGGCCTTAGTCAGGCGACGCAGTTTCCGCTTGCTGCTCTCGCGACAGCCGGAAACGTGACATCGGGAACCGTAGATTTCGCGCTTGGAGCGGCGATCGCGGCCGGGTTGACACTTGGCGTGGCTTTCGGCGCGAAAGCAGCCCATATCCTTTCGCCATCGGTGGTAAAAACCATTGTAGCTTGGATAATTGTCAGTGTGGGTCTTTTCGTGGTCGCACGAATATTACACCCCCTTGTTGTTTAAGGTGTCTCTGGAACAACCTTGACATTTTTCCTTGCTCCCAAGGGGACGAATTTTAATAGAAAATTGATTTTCTCCGTCGTTAATTGTCATCGAAAAGGTGAAGCGTATCCAATTGGAGTGCTGGTATGCCCGACAGGGAACGGCGTAAGCATAAGCGATACAAAGTGGACACGCCCGTTAGAATACGGGACGGCGCGGATGAACATAACGGCAAGCTGACGGATATATCTTCCCGTGGCGCGGCGGTGAATGGTGAAGATATCGAAAGCCTGTTTGACGATGACCAATCATTGGAATTGGAACTCGACGACTTTGGAACCTTGCCGGGAAATGTGGTACGAACCTTGGACGACGGTTTCGCAATGGAATTCGATCTTGATGAAGATGGCGAGGAACGTTTGATTTCCGAAATTACCGGAATCTATTCCGGCAACGATTACGAGTGACCGACACCGGGGCCCACGACACCCCTGATACGCTTCAACCCTTTGATGCTAGAAGGTTGAGCACTGTTTTTGACGCGCTTTCCGATGGCGTCGCGGTTTTTGGGCCGGACGACCGGATGATCGATTCAAATGAGAAGTTTTTAAGGCTTTTCCAGTTTGACGATCCGCAAGACACGCCGACATTCGAAACAATTTTGCGAGCCGGCCTTACCAAGAATCTGTTTCCCGACGCGACGAACCGGGAAGACGATTGGTTGGCGCGACGCCTGCAGTCACATCGTGAAGGCGGGCGTGAAGCGCGCCAAATGCTTTCCAGCGGCGTCACGGTTCTAATTTCCGACCATCCGATGGCGGGAGGCAGTGTCGTCACGGTCCTGCGCGAAGTTACGGATCATTTGAATTCCGGTGATTTGTCGATGCCGGCACAATTGGCGGTCGCGATCGAAGGCATTACCGATCCCTTTGCAATATTTGGCCCGGATGACCGCCTAATCGTCTGCAATCAGCCGTTTCGAAATCGCGAGGGGGCCTATCCTGGCGTCGATATACAGCCGGGTATGCGATTCGAATCCTTTCTTCGCTCCGGCCTGGAAGCAGGAATGTTCATCGAGGCAATCGGCGGTGAGGAGAATTGGTTCAAAAACCGCATGGCCATGCATCGCGACCCGGGAGGACCGTTCGAGCAAGCCTGGCCCGCTGGCCGTTGGGTTCTGGTCAATGAACAGCGGCTTCCCGATGGTGGAACACTGATTGTCGCGACGGATATCACGGAACGTAAGAAGGCAGAGGCGGAACGTGCCCAATTGCGCGCTATGGTCGAGGAGTCGCCCGAAGCAATTGCAATATTTGATATTGCCGGGTCGTTGATCTTCACGAACCCCGCTCACGACCGCCTATTCTTCACCGAACAGGCAACGGCCAGAAGGGGCAATCTTGGTGATTTACTAACACCAACGGCCCGGCGGCGCTTTATGAATGAAATCACGCCGGCAATCGTGCAGGGCGAAAGCTGGGAAGGGGTGCTCGACGCCGCGCCCGATCCCGATCATGCCTTTCCCTTGTGGCTTAAAGCCGGCGCGGTACGCGATGATTCTGGACGTTCTGTATTCGGATTTGCGTTCATGCACGACCATGCCGAGCAAGCGGAGGCGGAACGCGCGCTCCTGACGGCAAAAGCCGCCGCGGAAGATGCGAACCAGATGAAGACGCGTCTTATCGCAGCGATTAGCCACGACCTTTTGCAGCCGTTACATGGCGCGGAATTATTCCTCCACGGGTTGACTGGCATGCTCGAAAATGACCGGCAACGCGAGATCGCGGAACGTATCCGTGAAGCGGTAGCCGCCGTACAAAGCATCCTTTCCACACAGTTGGGTTTGTCGCAAATCGAGTTGGGCGTTTTGTCGCCAAATATTACCGATTTTCCCATAAAGCCGCTCCTATCCCGCATGGCGTCCGAATTCACGGGACGCGCCGCGAACAAACGAATTCGGTTTTCGGTTTTCGCCAGCAATGCAACAGTGAAGACAGATGCGGTGATGCTGGAACGGATTATCCGGAACCTATTGTCCAACGCGCTATATTTCACCGAAAGCGGCGGCATTCTGCTTGGGTGCCGAAAGCGCGGTGGAAATTTGCGCATCGAAGTCTGGGACAGCGGCCCCGGTATCGCGGATGATCAACGCGAAACGATATTCGACGAATTTAACCGCGGCACCACGGTGCGCCCAAGCGAAGATCACGGCGTGGGGCTGGGACTGGCAATCGTTAAACGGCTGGCGCAACAGCTAGGTCATGGCATCGATGTCGAGACGCGATTGGAACGCGGGTCGCGCTTCTCGGTTACCGTGCCGATCGTCGGTGCCGGAATTCGGGACGGACTACGCGTTCAAACCGGTCGGCGAACCATCCGAAGTTGAAATGCCAAGGCGGCTGGCCGCTATTACCGCTTGTGTTCGGTTTGTCACGTTTAGGACTTTGAAGATCGCCGCGACGTGAATCTTAATCGTCCCCTCAGCAACGCCAAGTTCGCGGGCAATTTCCTTATTCGAATATCCCTGTGACAGAAAGGTCAGAACGTCGCGTTGACGGCGCGTGAGGCTCGGCCCGCCTTCTTCGAGGCCCGAGGCTGCCAAGGGTATTCTGTTCGTTCCCTCATTCGCCACCGGTTCGAACAACTCGGGTGGTACATAGACACCCCCCGACAGAACCAGCCTTATCGCGCTCAGAATTATTTCACTATTGAAGCTTTTGGGGATATAGGCCCGGGCACCCGCTTCCAACGCGCGCGATACGCAGCCCCGGTCACGCAACGCCGTGATCACCACGATCGGGGTGCTTGGAATTCTTTGATGCAAAGCCCTAAGGGCAGTTAAGCCTTCTTCCACCGTTCGATTGGGAAGCATGACATCGTAAAGGATTAAATCGAATGTTTCGTCGATTACGGTTTCGGAACTGTCGAGGCTGTCCAGTTTGGCTATATCTATGCCCGCGTCCAGATGCCTTAGCAGAAGTTCAAGCCCGTCTTGGACCATTGGATGGTCGTCGATAATCAAAGCTTTCAATTCAAAACTCCACCGGAAACCAGACGCCACAGAAAAGGCGTGAAGGTTCAATCAAGCTTGTAATGTGGCAAGCCTGTCAACCTTTTTAGCCCTAGGGGCGGCGGTATGTGGGGCTGAATTCTTCAAACAAAACGGAAAATTTAATTCCAATCGATTGTTCTGATTCCCTATCGCGACCGTCTTTGGACCGATTGGTCGTCAGCACGAACAATCACGATTCTGGTTCAAATTCATAATCTTTTACCCGCGTATCAATCCAATCACGCGCCCAATCTCGATAGTCTTCCGGCGGAATGGCCTTGGTAAACAAATAGCCTTGAAATTCGTTGCATTCCTGTGCTTTCAAAAAACTCATTTGTTCGCGCGTTTCAATGCCTTCGCCAATGACTTCAAGATTTAGACTGTGTGCCATTCGAATAATGGCGGTAACGATCGCGGCATCTTCGGAACTAGACGTTATTTCATTGATAAAAGACCGGTCGATTTTCAATTTGCAGACGGGAAATCTTTTGAGATAGGTGAGCGACGAATATCCAGTGCCGAAATCATCGATTACGAGTTTAACACCGAGCTCAAACAGGGCCTGTAGTGTTTTCTCCGTCGTGTCGAAATCCGCCATCACGACGTTTTCGGTAATTTCCAACTCTAGGTTTGATGGATCCAGGCCTGTATCCGCCAACACCTTCGTGACCGTCTCCACGAATTCGGGGCGCCGGAATTGAATGGGCGAAAGATTAACTGCGACGCGCGCCGGCAGATCGTCACTATCCTGCCATTTCCTGGCTTGCGCGCAAGATGATCGCAGAACCCACTCACCAATATCGACAATAAGGCCGGTTTCCTCCGCTGTAGGAATAAAATGATTGGGGGGTACCATGCCGTGCTCGGGATGTTGTAAGCGAATAAGCGCTTCGCTGCCCACCAAGGCGCCATTTACGGCATCGACATTAGGCTGATAATGCAAAATAAATTGATCTTTTGAGAGCGCTTCTCGGATCTGCGACTCAATGTTTTTACGCGTATGAACAACCTTGTTCATCGTGGCGCTGTAGAACTGAAAACCATTTCGGCCGACGTCTTTCGCGCGATGCAGCGCCAAGTCGGCGTACTTTTGCAACGTGTCGGCATCCTCCGCATCGGTCGGGTAAACAGTGATACCGATGCTCGCGGTGCAATGCAGTTCACTACCATTTATTCGATAGGGTCGGGCAAGCGATGTGTTGATCCGTTTCGCGAGGTTCGCGGCATCGGACGCTGGTGCAATTCGGTTGGCGATTATCGCGAATTCATCGCCGCCGGAGCGTGCAACGCTATCGGCGCGCCGCACACATTTTCGAATTCTCTCTGTCACTATTTTCAACAGCTTGTCACCAATTTCATGACCAAGCGTGTTGTTGATTTCCTTAAACTGATCAAGGTCGACGAACAAAATTCCCATTTGCCCGTCGCTACGGTTTGCATCCAAGATCGCCTGTTCCAAACGTTCGCGGAAAAGAATTCGGTCCGGCAGACCTGTGAGATAGTCGTACCGCGCGGACTTAATCTGATTGCGTTCCCAAATCTTTCGAATGGTTGCTTGACGAATTATCCGTCGCAAGGGCCTTACGTTCATCGAGCCCTTTATCAAATACTCTTGCGCACCCCGTTTTAACGCTTCCAAAGCGGCATTCTGATCACGGCCATCGCATAATACGATTAAGGGGGTCTCGGGACATAAACACGCTATTCGATCGAGATTTTCATAACGCTCGGGACCGGAAACAGATAAGTCATAAATAATCGCGTCGAAATTGTTCTCTTTCAAACTCTCGAGAACTCTTTCTATACGACTTTCACGCGTGATCTTAATACCTTTATTCTGCTCTAACTCCGAGGCTGCGATTATACAGCTATCGGCGGATGCCACCGCCTCCACCAGCAGAACGTTGCAAGCCGTGCCTTGTATATGGTCGGGTCTCGTCATCGCCGGTTGCGTTTCCGGCGGCTGTACGAGGTTAGGACGGAACGAACCCATTATGCCCACTGTGCGTTGGTTTTTATTGTTCGACACATACTTCACCCTATTGTCCCCTGCACACTGATGAATTTAGAAGTGAGCCGTCAGCGAATTGCGCTGAATTTACGGTTTCGGTGAACGCTTCGAGATTTTTCAAGTTTCCCACGAAGAACGGCGTGGCGCTGTAGAGAAGCCCTGGGCATACGGCCTGCCGTGGTTCCCGTAACCAACGGTAACGAAGGGAAAGGGTGTTGAATAAGGCCATTCTCCATGGATTCTCGTCGCTTATCGATGAAGAATATCGAATTAAATTTCCGCAAAAAGCGGAGGTCGACCGGGCGCGCTAGTTTGAACACGGCGTGTATATTGGTGACGCCGATTGTTTTCGCATAACCAATGGCCCAAAGCATCGCGTCTTCAAAGCGGAGATGAAATGAATCCGCATTCTTTTTGAAATGAATATTCTGATCGCCGACGGAATAGGCACAGTGTATTTCAGTCACGATTTCGGGATTTTCCTGGCTCGCGGAAGGATCCGTACCTGTATAAATAAAAACATGGTTCCCAAATGTTCGGGGAAGCGTTTCTTCATCGTTGTGTAGTGTAACATTCATAAATTGTTAACTTTTATTAATTTGTATTTAAACAGTCTAAGATAAAAATAGAGTATTCGCAAAACAAATTTGTTTTAGAAAATATTACTGAATTTATACTATATTTTGCACTTAATTAATTTATATTTATATTACAATAAACGTAAAATGCTATCTATTTTTCCCTTCAAATCCCTATAACCATTGACAATAGGTCATCGTTTTCGAGTTCAATTTTTCCAAGTCCGATGAAGGGTGTACTTTAGCCGTGATCATCGCCATACCGCGAAATTGAATATGAACGAGGAAGCAATTTAGGATGCAGTTGAAACAGGCTATCACTGTTGTTGGTTGCCATGCCGAAGGTGAGGTTGGTCGGGTTATTACGGGCGGGGTACTGCCACCGCCCGGTGCAACGCTGTTTGAAAAAAAACAGTACCTGGAACGCGAAGGTGACGGATTGCGGAAATTTCTGCTTTACGAACCCCGCGGTGGTGCATTCGTGCATGCCAACCTAATCGTGCCGCCAACGCGTCCTGAAGCGGATGCCGGGTTTATCATCATGGAGGCGACCGATTATCCGCCCATGTCGGGCTCCAATTCGATTTGCGTCGCCACCGTGCTCCTTGAAACCGGCATGATCCCCATGCAAGAGCCTGAGACAAAGCTTACCTTGGAGACGCCCGGCGGCTTGGTAAATGTGGTGGCAACGTGTCGTGATGGGCGTTGCGAACGAGTATCCGTTGAAAATGTACCGTCATTCGTGTCCCTCCTTGATGGGACCATAGAATTACCCGATTTGGGAGAAATCGGTGTGGATATCGCCTATGGCGGCGCATTCTTTGCCATCGTGGATGCGGCGGCGCTTGGGTTTTCCCTAATTCCCGAGGAAGCGCGCACCTTGGTCGAGGTCGGAGAACGCATAAAATCGGCTGTCGTTGCCAAGTATCCCGTCCGCCACCCGGAGAACGCGGACATCAATACCGTGACATTCACGCAGTTTGCGGCGCCCATTGAAACCGCAAGCAACGGTGTTCGTTCGGGCAGAAACGCGGTGGTTATTTCGCCGGGAAAAATAGATCGTTCGCCTTGCGGTACGGGCACGTCCGCCCGCATGGCCGTTCTTCACGCGCGTGGCCAACTCGCGTCCCAAGCCGCATTTAACAGTTATTCGCCGATCGGATCGGAATTTCAGTGTGAAATCGCCGGCGAAACAATGGTTGGCGACGTGCCGGCCATAAGGCCGCAAATATCCGGCCGCGCCTGGATTACCGGTTTACATCATTACGGGCTGGATCCGACAGACCCCTTTCCGGAAGGCTACACGCTCTCCGACACTTGGTATCGCACACTTTGTTGATAGTGGTGGAAAGCTTGATCAACTCTGGAATAATGTGTTCACCGTCGATATCAGGTATATTTACTTTAGGTAAAATAGTAATTTGAAAAACAGCGCCTTCATGGCGCAAAATATATTACGATAATGGAAATCAACGAGATCGTCGGTGGAAATTCATATTGTCGACGCAGCACAAGGTTTTCCTCGATCTTTGGGGGATCACATTCGTGTTCTTACGATCCCGGATCCGAAAGATTCACGAAAAATTGTCACAAATGTACTATGTCGGTATTTCATTTCCGGCCTAGAGGTTTCCTTCATGAAGAATCCGCATGATGCGGACGAAAGCTTCGACGACGCCTTGAATTGGGCGAAAGCGTTTGCCCGATTGCACGGAATTGACGATGTCTATGCCGCCAACCTTACAAAAGAGCAATAAGCTCTGCCTTTGCACCACACATGCTTGACATATGGTCTCAGGAATGCAGCTTTCGAGGGGAAAGAGTGAATTTCGGCCAGGAAAGAGGTGCTTAGGCGTGGCGAGTGATAAAACACGTCAATACCTGAAATATGTTGACGATGAGCTCAATCGGCTTTGGCGGCTGGGGCGGAACGCCGTGGTCGGTTGGTCTACTGTTGATGCGGGTTTGGAGGTCCTCACCGTTCCGCAATATCTTCTTCCCAACTTGTTTGCCAACCACGAAGAAATACTTGTTGGGACGACACGGCGAACTCAGGAAGAGCTCGCCGAAGTGGCGGATATTTGCGAAATTGAACCCTATCGGATCATCGTACCCGAGGCGCTGCGCGACTGTTATGTCGGCGACCGCTCACTTGAATATCTTACGCGCCGGTTCGGCATCACCAAATTAACGAACAAAGCCGTCATACTTTTTGATATCGTTGGGTTTTCTCATTATTCGCCATTAGAGCAAGTAACGGCGCTAAATAGTCTGTCCTATTCGATCAATGTCGCCTATCAGCGCGCGGTTGAGCACGGGCTTGAGGTCTCGCTTTGTTACTCGACGACCGGTGACGGATTTTATGTGTGGAATCGGACGGATGGTCTACAAGCCAATGTCGATCTGTTTTGTTTTCTGATGTTAGTGCTCGCCGACAATACGCTTGGCCGAAAAAAGGGATTGGTGACAACAATTCCGGAATTGCGCAGCGGCTTTCATATCGGTGATTGTTACGAGTATTTCCAAGCCGAGGGGGCAAGGCCTGGCACCGGCAGTTACATCGTTGGCAACGCGACAATTCAACTCGCCCGGATGGTCGAAAAAGCAGTGCCGTATCAGATTTTGATTGGCGATTTTTTGGCGTCAGCTGGGCGGGACGCGACCACCGACGATCCTGAATACAACGCACCGGAGTTTTTGAGGCGTGCGCAGGAACGTTTAAGCGTATTTGAGGACGTTAATCTGTCTCGCGAGAAAGTCGTCTCAATTAAGTGCTATTTGACGGGTTACGAGCTAGATGACGGTTCGTTCAATGTCTGTCGTTACGGGTTCGCCGATAAGCATGGCTTTAGCCATGCCGTGTACAACGCAAAGGTTAACCTGCATCGCGCCAATGGAGAGGAAATTTTCCTAGGCCGCATGACCAGGGATCTTGATACCTTCGCCGCGGACCGAATTGAAACGACGGATACCGCCGATACTTTAGACGACATCTTAAGTTCAACATAAATCCCGTGGCGAATTGGAACCATTTCCACCCTTAGAGCCTCAAATTCGTGCGCAATCACGGGAGCGAGCTCTCGCCGGACACCATGGCGATATTTGGCTCTTCGCCTATGGTTCATTGATGTGGCGAACCGAATTCCCGGTGTCGGCACGGCGTCGGGCGGTATTGTGTGGATATAAGCGTTCTTTTTGCATCTGGACGGTACATGCGAGGGGAACGCCGGAAAAACCCGGTCTTGGCTTAGGCTTGCTCGATGATGACGAAGGAACCTGTCAAGGCATCGCGCTATGTATCAAGGCCGATGACCGCAATATGGCGCTAGAGCTTGTATGGGATCGCGAGATGTGGACCGACATATACCGACCGGTTTGGCGCGAGGTGCAAACCGATTACGGGCCTTTGACGGCCCTTCTCTTCGAAGTCGATAGATCCAGTCGGCAATTTTCGGAGGACCTTTCGATGTTGGAGACAGCCCGATATATCGCATCGGCGAGCGGTAAATTTGGACATTGCAGGGATTATCTCTTCGAGACCGCGGCGGCGCTACGGCAAATTGACGAGTGCGGTGGTGAGTTCGACCGCCTTTGCGCGTTAGTCCGTGAACAGGCGATATGAAGATAGCACAGAGGCAGGAAACAGCGACGGAAGGGGCTAGTCTTTATTCCGCTTTCCGAGCGCTTTGGCCAAATTGAAGAGCATTTTCCGAATTGAGGCTTTTTCGATCATGTTATAGGCCTGCGCCAAGGCAATTGAATCTGGTTCAACAAGCGGATCAAGAACCGCCACTTCGATGTTTTCAGGATTTGCTCGGTCGTCATGACCCGCCGGTCGAAGCTCAATGGGAAGGTCGTTGAAGAAATAGGAAATGGGGATGTCGAGAACTTTGCTAAACTCATAAAGGCGACTTGCACCAATTCGGTTGGCACCTCGTTCATATTTCTGGATTTGCTGGAAGGTTAAGCCAACAGCGTCACCGAGCTTTGTTTGACTTATCGATAGGATCTTGCGCCGTATCCGTAAACGGCTACCGACATGAACGTCTATGGGGTGAGGTGGCTTTCGCGGGGGAATCATTATTATTCGTGTTATCCGACGGTTAGCTTCAATTTAACCATAAACACGGCATTCGCTCTTTTCCACACTTATTACAGTGTATTAAATCGTGTGTACTATAGATTTACGCACTTTTACCGGTGAACTCAGGGGTAAAACGCCCGCCAAAAGGTAACCGTAAATCAATCACTCCGATAAGCATCCACTCGGCGAACGAAATCAGATTGAAATTATTTATTTTGATGAGTCTCCAGAAGCCGGAGCAATGTCGGTTGCGCTGTCTTTTTTCGCATCGCTCGCCATCCGCGACATTTCGTCTGTCGAAAGAATGGCGAATAATATCCCAATTGCAGCCCACGCTGCAAAAGATACAATTAATAAAACCGTCCACGCACGGCGCTGCGTCCAGCGTCCCCGCATTGATCTCTAGCCCCTTTTACGGACCTCGCGAAAATAATGCCCCAACCAGGCTGTGACACGCGAGTGTCCAGTCCCAAATTAATATTCTTTATGCCACATTGACATTTTAACGGATGAAAATTTGCCATCGCAGCAAGAGCAAGCACAAGAATGGATCGAGTCGGGAATTGCTGTCCAATTCGTATGGAATGTGCACTAAGACCAACTCGTCCAAATTTTCTTGATCATACGCAAATTTCATGCCTCGGAAAGAACATGAAAGAAAACAGAGCCTTAGTAATTTCCAGTCGCTGCAGGCTGCAAAAACTGTAAACTTTTTCGACACCTAAAGTTTTATCCAGCACACCAGCAAGCCAATTTTTTGTATAAAGTCACGACATTCTAGTTAGTTAGCCACATAAATTGACGCAAGTTTATAAAAACAGAAAGTGTAAAAAATACCGACAAGGTCATTTATCGTGATATGAAATTTTTAATTCTCCTATAAGGAGTATTTTTAGCTCTCTGGGCATTGAAAACACTAATTCTGCACTTTGTTAGGAATAGATTGATGGTCCTCCTAAGATACAATCGTCTGGGTATTTGGGTTAACATTTTACCAAATAGTTACAGAACTTATTAAATTCATAAGAACAACTGATGCATGGGTTTGGAGAATAGATATGAGCGACAAACGGCAGCTTGTTACGATCATTACCGGCGGAAGCCGCGGTATTGGCGCGGCGACAGCGCGGCTTTGCGGGGCGGAGGGCCATTCGGTGTGTGTGGTCTATCGCGAAGAATTGGAGAAAGCCGCCACCGTGGTCGCGGAAATCGAGGAAGTCGGCGGCAAGGCTATCGCCATTCAAGCGGATATGGCGTTGGAAGCGGATATCCGAAGACTTTTTGAGACTGTTGACAGCAAGCTTGGTCCTATTACCGGGCTCGTAAACAATGCGGGTATTCATGGTCCCCGTGTCCGCGTCGATGAACTTGATGCCGTTTCCATTAATCAAGTCCTCGCGGTCAATGTCGCGGCGCTTTTTCAGTGCTCGCGCGAAGCCGTTCGCCGCATGTCGACAAAACATGGCGGCAATGGCGGCGCCATCGTTAACATTTCATCAGGTTCGGCGCGGCTCGGTTCCCCGGGTGCGGGTGTGCTGTATGCCGCCTCAAAGGGAGCGGTAAATAGCCTAACGATTGGCCTATCACAAGAAGTCGCGGGTGAGGGTATTCGAGTAAACGCGGTCGCGCCCGGTTTGACGGAAACGGACATGCCACCCGCGGACAGATTAAAAAACGATGGCCCCGCATTACCGATAGGCCGTGTGGCCCAACCAAAGGAAGTGGCGGAAGCGATCTTGTGGCTTCTGTCCGACAAAGCATCTTATGTCGCTGGCGCTAATCTTAGAGTTGGTGGTGGTCGCATATAAATTACTATACTTTAAGCGGTATTTTCAATTTATCTCACCCGCCTATAATTGATCAAAGCCTTATAAATCTGTTAGGAAGTAATTTATTGAAATGTAATAGAAAAACTTTGTACTGGAGGCTATTGAACAGCATCATTTAAAGGTTATATCGTGAATACGGTCGCCGCCAGGGTAGCGCCAATAAATCTCGTATAAGAGGTAGTATACGAATTTAAACTTCGCGAATTCCGTTCCTTATGGCCCTAACTAACTTCATCCGTTTGGGTGATGCCGCAATTGTAGCCATGGGTATCCTGCGGAACGATCGCCAATGCAATACGATACACGGCGATTCTGGCGCAAAGTAATGATTGAGGACAATGGTCGAGCGAGTTTCGGATAGGCGTAGACCGCGAGGGATGCGGCGGCTTCTTCAAGAAGCCTCGCAGCTTAGCAACGCGCTCGACATTATCGTCGCGACGCAGGGGAGCGATTCCCCGGCGGTCTCGCCACTCCTCTCACAACTGACATCCTTGCACCGCGTTATCGAGGATGTATACGAAGAAACCCGCCCCCCCTCCGTGCCAAATGAAGATTACAATCCTAAACCCAGCCCCGAACCTGCCGGCGATGATTTCAAACAGCTTGAAAACAGGCTGGATAAAACCGAAGAGCAATTCAACAATCTTAAAGATTCGATCTCCAGACTCGTCGGCGTGCTCGGGAAAAAAAACGATATAAAAGCAAAGGCTGAACAAAAGGCGCCGCCGTTAAGCGGGGAGACTGTACCGCTGACGGAATTACGGACACGAAACGTCAAGCTGCAGCGCGAAGTCGAACGCCATCGGGATGTCGAAGTGAGCCTATTAACGACAATGCGGGACGTTCGCGCGGCAAGTCAGGCCAAAAGTGAGTTCCTGGCCAATATGAGCCATGAGCTGCGAACACCGTTGAACGCCATTATCGGTTTCGCGGAAATCATGGAATCCGAATTGGTTGGGCCGCTTGGGTCATCTCAATATATTGGCTATGCCAAGGATGTCAGGGAAAGCGGTCAGTATCTGTTGGAACTAATCAACGATATACTGGACCTATCGAAAATCGAGGCTGGACAGCTTGAGGCGAGCTTGGAGGATGTCGACCTGCGAAAGACGGTCGATGTCTGTCTGCGCATGGTAAATGATCAAGCGACGGAAGCGGGTCTCAAGATTGCGCTGAACGCGGATGACGACATTCCTGCCATTCGCTCCAACGCGAGAATGCTGCGCCAGATTATTTTGAATTTACTGTCGAATGCCATCAAGTTTACACCTCGCGAAGGGCGTGTCGGTGTCGAAATCAAGCTTGATGTAGAATCTCGGGTGGTTTCGCTGATTTTCGAAGATACCGGAATTGGGATCGCGCGATCCGACATTGCACGTGTGATGCAGCCATTCGAACAGGTGGAAAGTGCTCAGGGTTCGCTAAACCGAGGAACCGGTCTTGGCTTGCCAATGGCGAAGTCTCTTGTCGAGCTCCTTGGCGGAGAGTTTAAGATTCGCAGTGAAATCGACGCCGGTACCACGGTTACGATCGATTTGCCGACCAAATCGTCCGACTAACCTTCTAACTGAACCTAATTGACGGGTTACCGGCGCCAGGTACGGTGAAATTAGAATCCGTATGGGGCGCACTTTCCACTATTCTCTCTCATCTTACGATACAATCGAGACACAATCTCGATATCGAGGGCAACTTGCTTGCCGGCGCTTGCGGCGGAATGGGGAGGGACTGGGTGAAAGTTGAAACAGTTGCGATTTTGAGTCCTGGAGACATGGGGCATGCCGTGGGCCGGACACTGTCCCAGCAGGGGGGGCGGATAATCACTTGTCTCGATGGGCGTAGCACGAGAACAAAAGGATTGGCGGCGGCCGCGGGTATTACGGATACCGGGTCGATCGAGACGATGATCACTGAAGCTGACCTTGTGCTGTCGATCATGCCGCCGTCGGCGGCATACGATACGGCATGCCAGGTTGCGGAGGCCATGCAAAATACGGGTCAAACGCCCTACTATGCGGACTGCAACGCGGTTTCACCGACGACCGTCAAAACTATCGGTACTAGGATCGCCGCGGCGGGCGCATCCTTCATTGATGCCGGTATCGTTGGTCCACCGCCGGGTAAAGGGTCGCAAGCGACACGGTTTTACGTCAGTGGCTCCGATGCGGACATTTTCTCGGCATTCGACGGTGAACATATCGCCGTTCGGCAGCTCGGGCCTGAAATTGGGCGCGCGTCGGCGATTAAGATGTGTTACGCGGCGATCACCAAGGGTAGCTGGACGTTATACGCGGCAGCGCTGACGACGGCCGAAATCATGGGCCTTACGGATTTATATCTGCAAGAGATTGAAAGTAGCCGTCCGCATGTCGCCGCGGAGATGCGCCGCATGGTGCCGCGTCTGCCAGTCGATGCGGGGCGCTGGATTGGTGAAATGGGGGAAATCGCGGCGACATTGGGCGATGCCGGCTTGCCGCGCGGCTTCCACGAAGGCGCGGCGGCGCTGTTCGAGCTCCTTCATAAGACGCCCATCGCGTCTGAAACCCGGGAGACGATTGATCCGACACGTACCCTTGAACAGGCGCTCGCGATTTACGCGGAAACCGTTGGCGGGAGCCAGTCTGGTGAGAATGCCCGTTCGGGTGCGGCAACCTTGGTGGCACGGCCCTTAACCGCGGCGGCATTCGCCCCATTCGGCGACGTGATCGCAATCGGCAAGGGGGAGCCAGGAACCCGTGACGCATTTGCCGCCGCGATGGATAACAAACGCGCGGATGCGCGGCTGAATGTTTCGGTATCCCGTGCGATGGAAACGCCCGTACCGCTCAACGTTAAATGGATGGAACGGCATCCTTATTCGGGACAGACGTTCATTCCCTTGGATATCTCCCGCTATTTGATGCTTGTGGCGCCATCAACGCCCAATGGCGCGCCGGATCTGGAAAAGCTGCAGGCGTTCGTCGCGGGGCCGGAACAAGGCATCAATTATCACGTCGGGGTTTGGCACCACCCGTTCACAGCGCTCGATAGAGCCTCGGAATGCCTGGTACTGCGGTTCGACGATGGTAGCGAGGCCGATACGGAATGGTTCGAAGTCGCCGACGGCCCGACAATCGGTGTCGGGATTAAGCGCTGAGCGCGGCCGCACAGACTAGGGTGGGTAGAAGCCGGCGCTGGAAGCTCGGCGTCTGCAGCGGTACCCATGTCCTGCATGACGGCATGGTCGACATGCTTTACCCCCTGTTGCCGCTTCTTGCACAAGCCTTTGGCCTTTCCTACAGCGAAGTTGGTTTGATTCGTGCTGCGAATAAGGCCGCAATGGCCCTATTTCAATTACCAATAGGACTTCTCTCGGAACGCTTCGGCGAACGTATACTCCTCGCCGCCGGAACCGCGTGCGCCGGCATTGCGTACCTCTTTTTGGGCTTTTCCAGCAGCTATCTGAGCATCATTGGTTTTTTGTTCCTGGCCGGTTGCGGTAACGCGGTACAGCATCCTTTATGTTCGGCGATCGTATCCAATGCCTATGCCGACGGATCACGTCGGGGCGCCCTGGGGACCTATAACTTCGCCGGCGACGTGGGCAAGCTGGTATTCGCGAGCGCGACGAGTTTCCTGATCGGCATTGGAATCTCGTGGGACGTTCCGGTGCAAATTACCGGCGCCATCGGTATCGGCGTTGCGGTCATGGTTCTTGTGCTGCTGGGGTCATCAAGCGCGTCTGTTCGAACGGAAAGCGAGACATCCGTCAAAAGCGCTACCCGGTCTACGGGCTGGGGTATCCACGATAGGATAGGCTTTTCCGCACTTTGCGGTATCGCGGTATTGGATAGCAGTACCCGAACAGGGTTCTTGACCTTCGTCGCGTTTCTGATGATCGCCAAGGGTGTACCGGAGGGATGGGCCGTCTCCGCCACCGTTATGGTTTTCGCGGGCGGTATGGTTGGCAAGCTCGCCTGCGGGCTTTTGGCCGATAAATTCGGCGTTATTCGGACCGTCGTATTGACGGAAATCGCCACCGGCGTTGGAATTTTGCTAACCCTGGTGTTACCCAATTTGGCGGCGTTCTTCCTGCTCCCCTTTATCGGGGTCGCTCTGAACGGCACATCATCCGTTCTGTATGGCACGATTGGCGACCTGGTTGAATCCGACCGTCAGGGCAGGGCCTTCGGCCTGTTTTATACTCTCGGTTCGATTTGTGGTATTTTGGCGCCGTGGGGTTATGGGTTTCTCGGCGACACCATCGGCATTCCGGAGACGATCGGGATTGTCGGTTGCGCGATTTTCCTCACAATTCCGCTCTGCCTTATCCTCCGTTCGTCCATCGGAGAAACGAAAGCGGCTACTTCAGGCTGAAACCGTGCTTGTTAAGAAACGCCTTGAAACCGGCGCGCTCCGGCTCGGAGAGCTGACGTGTGGCATTTTCCGACCAGCCGCAAAAATCGAGCGCCCCATA
>JAJFJC010000194.1 GCA_021774385.1 Alphaproteobacteria bacterium | reverse complement strand
CCGGGCTGCCCATCAATACGAGGGCGTGTCAAAATCGGGACAAACACCCAGCAAAACAGCGAAAACCCAAGAATCCACAATAGCGCCGCGATTAGCATCGCCTCGGCGTAATATTCCGGGAGTAGCCACGGTAAGAATATTCGTGGAATCGGCGCCACCGCGACACAGCAATACGCCATCACAACCCGACCATTTGCAACGAGCGGATATCCGGTATGGCCAAGCGCGGCGCGGGACATAACCCCTAGGGTCATCGTGCCCACGGCGCCAATGGTAAGACCATGCAACGCCGCGCTGTCGGCAATTGGTCCGCCAAGATCGGCAATTCCCTTGAGCGCTAATCCCAGCACGATCCACCCGTAACCGATATGCAAAACCCAAACGATGGGTTCGCGGCGCGTCGCCCAACCACACCACCCCGCCAATCGCGCGGCAACCAATATGGCGGCGATCAGCGCAATCGTGCCGCTGACATTCGTGCCCGAAGCAAAACCGTCGACAAGCAGCAGAACCACGACGGATAAAATGGCGGCTATATCCAAGGCGGGAAAGGATCGTGGTAAAATGCTTTCCCCCCGTTGACGTAGTGCACTGCTTGTAAAAGCCGGCGTGATGCGTCCGCCGACGATGACAATAAGTATGACGACGAGGTCAATCGCGAGCAGCAACCCCAAGCGCGCCGAACTTTCCACCACACCAACCCATTCGGCATGAAAGATCAAATTGCATCCGGAAAACAGAACGATCAGAACGGGAAATATAAAATTACGCGCGGCGCCTTTTCGCCAAATTGGAATGGCGATCATAACCGCCAGCAAAACGAGAAAGATCATATCGAGGATGGCAATAAGCCAAGGATTTAATCCTGCGCCAAATGCCATGACGAGTCGTCCCGCGGCCCAACATGCCGCCAACAACATCTGTCGTTCAACCGGCAGGCTTGGCGTACCGGTCCAGTTCGGCACCGCCGTCAGAAGAAAACCAGCAAGGACCGCGGGGATATATCCAAAAATCAATTCGTGGGCATGCCACAAATGCATGGGGAGCGGTCCGAGTTCAGCCGTGACCACCCCATTCGCAAAATGAATAACGAGCCATACCGTCCAACAGAGCATCGCGACAATGGCGAAAAGGCCGGCAAGCGAGAAAAAGGGCCGCAGCCCTTGCCCTAAAAACAAGCCGCGTGTTCCGGTCGCTTTGATCTTTTCCATATTCAATCGACCGTTATGACATTGTACCGCCGGTATCAACCGGTGGAATTATAAAGTCTCTAGGCCCGCATAAACGCGTCGCGAAAACGATGCCGGCAAGCGACGGGGTCGAAATTTCGTTTGTAGGCTGACGGCGCTGACGGCAAAACGCGGCAAAGGAGGAAACGAGGACCGGACGCGGTTTTTAGGAACGCCGCGCCGTCCTTCATCTGCTCCGGTGCGGAAATAGTCATCGTCGACGGCAATCCCGACCCTTTCGCGATCGCTTCCAAATTCGTGTTGCGCGCCGTATGCCCAGCCTGTCCGCCGGTCTCACCATGCTGACCGTTGTCGATGCAGACGATGCTGAGATTGCCAGGCGCCATCGACGCCACCGTGACCAGCCCGCCAATACCCATCAGCAACTCACCGTCACCGGTCACCACGACCACATCGCGGTCCGGCGCGTTCAACGCGACGCCCAGCCCCATGGCGACCGCGGCGCCCATCGTTCCCGCCATGGTGAACAGGTTGGCGCCGTCATCGGTAAACGCCGCCGTATCTTTTGCCGCCCCGGCGAGGCCGCTGATAAACAGGGCCTTGTCGGGGCTGTCGAACAATTGCGGCAGCAGTTCGCGGCGGTCGATTGTCGGTTCAGTCATTGCAAATTCCTTCGCTCAAAACGCCTTCGCGCCTAAAAATTTCTGTGACAAGATAAGTGCCGCCGATTGCCCGCCCTTGCCTGTCGCGGCGAGCGCGGCGGCCGTCGTCTTCTCCAATTCCGCGCGGTCGTCGACGCGGAACGTTAAAACGCCCATGGCCTCGAAGATCGGCTCGACCGCCTGTCCCATCGGGTACTGCCAGGGATTTTCCTCGCCATGATCGCCGCGCATGGAAACCACCATCAGGAGCGGAAACCGGCCGCCAGTGACCAGCGATAGATAATTGGCGCAGTTGCCGACGCCGCTCGACTGCATGCACAGCACCGCGCGCTTGCCGACCAAATCCGCGCCGGCGCAGACCGCGACGCCTTCTTCCTCCGTCGTTAACAAGACGGAACGGGTTTCGTTGCTGGCGTCGACATGTTCGATCAGCCGTTTATTGCCGGCATCCGGAACGTAGGAAAACATAGTGACGTCGGCGTCCAGCATCTGGCGGAACAACGTCGCTGACCAATCCTCGTCGGCGGTTGATTGTGTCATGAGGAAATCTCCCGGCTGTTGGAACGGCGCGTTATATCAGACCGCGCGCCGTGACGGAACCTCATGCGCGACGAAAGGCACGATGGATGTGATTGCTTTGACCTCTCCGAGCCGCGCTTATAAGCTTAATGCCTCTCGCATATTCCCCATTCCCGGTGGTTTCATGACAAATGCCGCGTCGCAAAATGACGAATTCGATCCCGTTACGTTGGAAATATTCTGGAGCCGCTTGATCTCCATCGCGGATGAATCCGCGGCCGCGCTCCTCCGGACGTCCTTTTCGACCATCGTCCGCGAATCGAACGATTTCGGTACCGTGCTGATGGATGCGAACGGCGATTCGCTTTCCGAGAACACCGGCGGCATACCCTCATTCTCGGGGATACTGCCGCGCACCCTAAAGCATTTCCTGGCGCGATATCCCAAGGAAACCTGGAAACCCGGCGATTGCGTCATTACCAATGATCCCTGGCTGGCAACGGGGCACTTGCCGGACATCACGATGGCGATGCCGATTTTTCATGGCGGCACGTTGGTCGGTTTTTCGGGATCGATTGCTCATTCGCCCGATATCGGTGGATCATTGTGGTCGGCGGATTGCCGCGAACTGTTCGAGGAAGGCTTGCGCATCCCACCATCGAAATTCCTCATTGAGGGCGAACCCAACGCCCTATTGGAGGAAATTATTCTGAGCAATGTCAGACTGCCGGATCAGGTTCTCGGCGATCTCAACGCGCAGGTCACCGCGAACCAGGTCTGTGGCCGGCGACTGAACGAATTCCTCGACGATTCCAACTTGCGCGACCTGTCGAGCCTGTCGCGGACACTGCAGCAGCGCGCGGAAACCGCGATGCGCCGGGCCATCGACGAGGTACCCGATGGGGTTTATCACGCGACCCTCGACGCCGACGGGTTCGATGAAGACGAAACCCATATCGAATGCACGATCAGGGTCAACGGCTCCGACTTGAACATCGATTACGACGGCACATCGCCGCAGATCAATCGCGGCCTTAACACCGTGATGAACTACACCTACGCCTATTCGGCCTATCCAATAAAATGCGCACTCGACCCGAACACGCCGCGTAACGAAGGTTCCTACCGCCCGGTCACGGTCGAGGCGCCGGAGGGCTGTATCCTCAATCCCCGCTATCCCGCGCCGTGCAATGCGCGGCAGCTGACGGGCCATTTGCTCGCCGGCGTCATCTACCGCGCATTGGCGGAAGCCATTCCGGACCGCATACTGGCCGACAGCGGCAGCGCACCATCGATGCGCGCGGTATTTAACGGTCTCGACCCGCATGGCAACCGGTTCTCGCAGATACTGTTCGCGAGCGGTGGTATGGGGGCGAGCGCCCATAAGGACGGGTTGCCGACGACGGCGTTTCCCACCAATTCGGGCGCCGGCAGTATCGAAGCGTTCGAAAGCGTCTCGCCGCTCATTGTCTGGAAGAAGGAACTTCGGACCGACTCCGGTGGCGCGGGCCAGTTTCGGGGTGGTCTAGGACAGGAATGTGAAATCGAAGTTAGGTCCGGCGAACCGCTGCAGCTTTCCCTCCTGTCCGACCGCTGGTGGCATCCGGCGACCGGCGTGTTGGGTGGCGAAGATGGCGCAACCAGCAGAATCAGCTTCAGCGACGGCACCGTACCGCATCAGAAGTCGCGCACGACCATCGGGCCGGGCATGCGCCTGCACATGCAATATGCCGGCGGTGGCGGCTATGGCGACCCAAAGGAACGCGATCCGGCGCTTGTCCGCGATGATATAAAGAACGGTTATATCAGTGCCGACGCGGCGAAGCGCGACTACGACGTTTCCTGATCGGAACATTTCCAAGACGTTAGGATTAATAATGAACGAGCGCATACGCATCGGGGTCGACGTTGGCGGCACCTTCACCGACTTCGTCATGGTCGATGAAGAGCGGGACCTAATTTACACGGGCAAGCGGTTGACGACACCGGATGATCCGAGCGCCGCGATTCTCGATGGCACGGCGCGGCTGCTCACCGAAGCGGGCACCGACGCTTCCAAAGTGCACAGCATCGTGCACGGGACGACGCTCGTCACCAATACCATCATCGAGCGCGATGGCGCGAAGATCGGGCTGATCACCACCAAAGGCGTGCGCGATACGCTCGAGATGGGGAAGGAAATCCGCTACGACCTCTATGATCTGTTCCTCGAAGCACCACCCACCCTGGTGCCGCGCCATTTACGGCGTGAAGTCGCGGAACGCGTCGCACCGGACGGGGAAGTCCTGTTAGCTTTCGACGTCGATGCCTTCCGCAAGGCGGCGCGCGACTTAATCGAAACGGAGAAGGTCGAGGCCATCGCGGTTTGCTTCATGCATGCCTACCGCAACCCCGACCATGAGCGTCAGGCCAAGGCGGTTCTGATAGAAGAGTTCGGCGCGATGCCGTTCACGATCTCATCCGACGTGGCGCCCGAAATTCGCGAGTTCGAGCGCACCAGCACGGCTTGCGCCAACGCCTATGTCCAGCCCCGCATGCAAAGTTACCTCAAGCGGCTTGAGGCCGAGCTGCGCGTGGCGGGGCATACGGGCGCGCTTTATGTCATGCTGTCCGGTGGCGGTATCACCACCGTGCAATCGGCCCGTGATTTCCCAATCCGGTTGATCGAATCGGGCCCGGCGGCGGGTGCCATGGCGGCCTCCTATTACAGCACGCTGACCGGCTCGGAGAACCTGATTTCCTTCGATATGGGCGGCACCACGGCGAAGATGTGCCTCATCGATGGCGGCCAGCCCGACCGCAAGCACGATTTCGAAGCCGGCCGGGTGCGCCGCTTCCAGAAAGGATCCGGCCTGCCGCTCAAGGTGTCGGTCGTCGACATGATCGAAATCGGTGCCGGTGGCGGCAGCCTCGCCAATATCGACAGCATGGGTTTGCTGAAAGTCGGCCCGCGCAGCGCCGGCTCGGCGCCGGGGCCGGTCTGTTACGGGCTCGGTGGAACTGACCCGGCGGTGACCGACGCCGACCTCTATCTCGGTTATCTCAACCCCGATTACTTCCTCGGGGGCGAGATGACTCTCGACATGACCACGGTGGAAAAGGCGATCGAGGAGAATATTGCTAAGCCGCTCGGGCTCTCGACACTGGATGCGGCGATCGGCATTCACAACATTGTTAATGAGAATATGGCCGCCGCGACCCGCATGCATCTGGCGGAAAAAGGCCGCGACCCGAGACGCTATCAGATGATCGCGTTTGGCGGCGCCGGTCCGGTGCATGCCTATGGCCTCGCCCAAATTCTAAAACTCAACCGCTTAGTCGTGCCGTTAGGAGCGGGCGTGACTTCGGCGCTCGGTTTTCTCGTCGCGGCACCGGCGATTGATTATGTGCGCAGCTATGTCGCACGGTTGGAGCAAATCGATTGGTCCCATCTTAACATCCTGTTCGAGGAGATGGAGACGGAAGCCCGAGCGCTATTGGTCGATGCCGGAGCGCGACCCGAGGAAATCACACTGACACGGACAGCCGACATGCGCCATATCGGCCAGGGGTTCGAAATCGCCGTTCCCATACCAAACAAAATTATGGGCGCCGAATCATTGCCGGGCATTCGAGAAGCATTCTTCACCGCCTACCATGGGCTTTTCGAACGCACGGTACGCGACGTGCCAATCGAAGCCATGAGTTGGCGGCTCGCGGCAAGCGCGCCTGTGCCGGACATAAAGCTCGACTTCAGTGGCCAATCCAGCACGGAAACCGAAGCTCTCAAGGGAACTCGGCAAGTCTATTTCCCGGAAACCGGTTTCACCGCATGCGATGTCTATGACCGATATGCTTTGCGGCCCGATGATGCCTTCACGGGGCCGGCCGTGGTGGAAGAGCGGGAGTCGACGACGGTGATCGGACCGGGAGGGAAAGTGACCGTGGATAGCTACCGCAATCTGATCTGCGACTTACCTTAACCCGCCTCACTGGCACGCAGATAAACGATCCAATAGACTAAGGCGACCAGCACGCTGCCGCCCACGATATTGCCCAACGTAACGGGGATGATATTGGCGGTGAACGACATAACGGTGACGCCTTCGGCGCCGGCCAGGTAGCCGACTGGGATCAGGTACATGTTAGCGACAGAATGCTCGAGCCCAAGCGCCACGAAAGCGGTAATCGGAAACAGGATAGCGAAAATTTTGCTAACGACCGAATGGGCCGCGACACAGAGCCAGACCGCCAGGCAAACGAGCGTATTGCACAATACACCGCGCAAGAACGCTTCCAGAAAGGACAGTTGAACTTTTGCACCGGCAATGTCCCGCGCCGTATTCGCAACCGCACCGTCGCCAAGTTCGAGACCTCCCGACCAATAAACGATAACCGCCATCGCCAACGCGCCGATGAAATTTCCAACATAAACCAGCATCCAGTTCCGCAGGAGCCGGATCGTCGTGATGCGGTGGCTCGCCCAAGCCATCACGATCAGATTGTTACCCGTGAACAGCTCGGCGCCGGCAAGGACGACAAGTATCAAGCCAAGTGAAAACGCAGCACCGCCCAGCAAGCGCGTTGGTCCAAAACCCAGATCGGCATTTGTGATCGCAACAGTGAAAAACATCCCACCGAAAGCGATGAACGCCCCCGCCAGCAACGCCAGAACGAGCGTCTTCTGGGTCGACAACGCGGCCTTTTTCACGCCGGCGTTTTCCACCATCGCGGCGACTTCGGCCGGCGCATAGGCATCGATTTGGTTCGTCGTCATTGGTCCTCAATTCGTCAAATTCGCGTGGTCTGAAAATTTAGCAGTCTCTTGAATGGCTATCGATAGTCCGCGTCGCATACTATTCTATCTTGAGTTCGAGTGAGAGGGGAAAGCATGTTCGATCGCGTAGAACCGGAATCCATCGGTCTTTCAGGCTCGCGCCTGCAACGAATTTCGCCTTGGATGGCAAATTATGTCGAGAGTGGAAAGCTGCCGGGGTGTCTCGCGGCCGTGTTGCGGCGTGGCAAAATCGCCTATCTCGACGGGCATGGCATGGCCGACCCGGAGACGGAAAAACCGATCGCCGAAGATACGGTCTTTCGAATCTATTCGATGACAAAGCCTATCGTATCCGCCGCCGCGATGACATTTTTCGAAGAGGGTCGTTTTCAGCTTGATGATCCCGTTGCGCGGTTTTTACCGGAATTCGCCGACACACCGGTCTGGGTGGAAGGCGAGGACGCCACGATGCGCACCGAACCAGTCGCGGATTCTTTAAAAATTTGGCACTTAATGACGCATACCTCGGGACTGGTCTATGGGGCTCGGAACGATAGTCCCGTTGGTGCGATGTGCCGGGCGAATGGTATCGACTTTTCGCGGCGCAACGACCGATCTCTCGCCACGACAGTAAGCGAACTGGCAAAAATTCCCCTTCGATGGCAACCGGGCACCCGATGGGAATACAGCGTCGCGACCGATGTTCTAGGCCGGCTCGTCGAAGTCGTCGCGGATCAGCCGCTGGACGAGGTTCTGAAGGAGCGAATTTTCGACCCGCTCGGCATGGCCGAAACCGGATTTCAGCTTCAAGATGGCCAGCTATCCCGTTTCGCGGCCCTGTTCAATGCGAAGGATGGCGGCCTCGAACTCGCGGAGCGGCCCGATGAGAACGCTTCCGCCGCGCGCAAGGTAACCCTGTTTTCCGGCGGCGGCGGCTTGGTTTCGACCATGGGTGATTATTTGAAATTCGCTGAGGCGGTCCGGCGCAAGGGCGCCCTTGGTGACGCGCGCATTCTCGGCAGGCGGACGGTGGAACTCATGACGATGAATCATCTTCCCGGAAATTCCGACATGGCCGGAATGGGCACCCCGGTACATAGCGAGACAAGCTACGAAGGTATCGGCTTTGGCCTGGGCTTCTCGGTCGTGCTTGATCCGGCAACCGCGAAAGCCGCCTGTTCAACTGGTGAACATGCCTGGGGCGGCGCGGCATCCACCGCCTTCTGGATCGACCCAGTAGAGGATGTCGTCGTCGTGTTCATGACGCAAGTCCTGCCATCGTCAAGTTATCCGATCCGCCGTGAGTTACGGTCGCTTGTCTATCAAGCCATCATCGATTGATCACACTGAAATTCTTGAAATCCGCAAATTTAAGGAGACACTGAAATGGCGAAGAAAACACCCTACGAAATCGTTCCGCAACTTGGAAAGCTACGGGATGATGTGCTGTTTGGCGATGTCTGGGAACAGCCGGAACTATCGAAGCGCGACCGCAGCTTGGTGACCATCTCGGTACTTACGGCCCTGTACCGGACCGATGAGCTAAAAGGCCACATGAAACGGGCGCTTGATAACGGCGTCACCCAAGACGAGATTCGCGGTATGATAACGCACCTCGCCTTCTATGCCGGTTGGCCGACAGCGGTGAATGCCGGGCGTATCGCGGCGGATCTTTTCGAAGACGATTAGGAGAAGGCGGTAACACTCACTTTATCTGTCATCCCGCACTAGATGCGGGATACAAGCATCAACCGCAGGGCGAATGGCAACGTTGGCGATCGGCACAAGCATGGACCCTCGCGTCGAGCACGAGGGTGACCAGTGAGAGGTAACGAGGGCAACGCACACACCCTCCATCGTCTTCGTGCCTCGACTCGAGGATTCAGGTATCAGCCGCGCGGTGCCTAGTATTCCTGGCATCCGGCATCGACATGGATCCCGCATCAAGTGCGGGATGACGCGGGAGGGTGACGCGGCCCAAGATGACAATCCCATCCTCATTTGCGACACTCAACCCATCAAACTCATACGAAGGAGACCATTATGGGACGGGTGCAGGACAGAGTGGCCGTTGTAACCGGTGCGGCGAAAGGGCTTGGTGCGGCAATAGCACAGCGTTTGGCGGAAGAGGGCGCCAAGCTCATGCTCGGCGACATCGACGCGGCGGGTTTGGAAAACACCGCGTCGAAAGCCGCCGCCTTGGGCGTTGAGGTCGAAACCTTGATAGGTGACATAACCGAGGAAGGCCCCGCCGGGGCCCTTGTTCAGGGCGCGCTCGACCGGTTCGGGCAACTCGACATCCTGGTCAACAATGTTGGTGGCAGCCGCAATTCAAAAGTATGGGAAATGCCGGTCGAGGACTGGGACTATACGGTTAAACTCAATCTCAGGGGCACATTCCTGTGCACCCGCGCCGCGGTCCCGCATATGATCGAGCGGCGGCAAGGAAAAATCGTTTGCCTGTCTTCGGGCGCCCGGGAGGGCACGCCTTGGACAGCCTATTACCAGGGTGGGTCAGCCTATTCCGCCTGCAAGGCGGGCGTGCACGGTTTTATTCGCGACGTGGCCCTGGAACTGGCCGAGTATAATATCAACGTGAACGCCGTCGGCCCGGGACCGATCGATACGGAGCGGGCCGGCGCTGTCTTGCGTAAATTGAACGAGACCGTCGAATACAGCCCCAATCACATGACCCCACTGGGCCGGCTCGGTCAGCCGAGCGAAGTCGCCGACGCGGTTCTGTTCCTCGCATCAGACGAAGCGGCGTACATTTCAGGGCATACTTTGGCCGTGGCGGGCGGGCGCTGACGAACGGTCAAATCGCGCCGTTTTGACGAAGGGATTCGATATCGTCCGCCGTCATATCCAACAGCTCCCCTAACACTTCGTCGTTATGGGCGCCAAGGGGCGGGCCGGGCCAGCGGATGCGACCAGGGTCTTCCGGTATGCCGGGGACGATACCGGCCTGCAGGACGGAACCAAACAGCGGGTCTTCTACATCTTGCACCATCCCGCGCTGGCGGTACTGCGGGTCGGTCGCGATATCGGCGGCGGTATAGACAAGCGAACTCGGAATATCGGCTTCAGTCAACCGATCGAGCAGATCGGCAGCGGTGAAAGTGGCGGTCCAATCGCCGATAATCTTGTCCAGAACCTCGACATTTTCGACCCGGGCCTGATTACCGATGAAGCGCGGGTCTTCCGCCAATTCCGGCCGTCCCATCGCCTTCACCAACCTGGCGAACAGGGGTTCGGAATTACCCGCGATCAGCACCCATTTGCCGTCCGAGGCGGCATAGGCGCTGGTCGGTGCCGCTGTCGCGATGCGCGAGCCGGTCGGTTGCTTAATCGTGCCGAGAGCGCCGAACTCGGGCAACATCCCTTCCATCATGCTAAGGACGGATTCATTCAAGGCAACGTCGAGGCTGCGGGGACGGGCATCGCCGCCCGCACGGTCACGCTGCCACAAAGCCGACATCACGCCGAACGCGGCGTACAGGCCGGCGATGGAATCGCCAATACTGACGCCGACACGAACCGGGGGCAGATCGGACATACCTGGCGCATGATCACTCAAATGGCGCAGTCCGCCAATCGACTCACCAATGACACCGAACGATGCCCGGTCCTTGTAGGGTCCATCCTGGCCGTAGCCCGAAACATGCGCGATGACGAGATCGGCGCGCGCGCCGCGCAACACGTCGGGCCCGAAACCGAGCCGGGCAAGCTGTCCAGGGCGAAAATTTTCAATGACCGCATCACTAGACGCGGCGAGGCCGAGCACGATTTCCGTGGCGCTTGGGTGCTTCAAGTCGAGTGTGATGCATCGTTTGTTGCGGGCGTGTTGAGACCACCAGGGGGAGTTGCCATCGACATGGGTACCCCATTGGCGGATGGGGTCGCCCGTGGGTGGCTCAATCTTGATGACATCGGCACCCAGATCGGCAAGCAACCGCGTGCCGAACGGCGCGGCGATGAAATGCCCGATCTCCAATACCCGCAACCCGGTAAGCGGTCCCGACCGCGTTCCTTCTTCCATGGCCATCATTCCTTTACTTAAATCCGGTGCCGGCAGGGCAGGGAGGGCTATGTATCACTAACCGAACCTTCCGTCAGCCATTGCGACTCAGTGGAACGGTATAATTTTAAAATCGATACCAAAATCTGAAAGAGACGGAAATTTGAAACGCGGATTAAAGCCCGCGGCGGATCGGCTCAGTCCGATTTCCTGCCGCGCAGATCCTCACCAGTGAACTGCCTTACCGAACGCCGCCGATCGGGGCCGAAATAGTCCGAAATTTCAATAAAATTACGTGGGTTCCGCACGGTTGCCACGATGCGTTTCTTTAAGCCGTCAATCGAAAACGGCTTGATCAAAAACTCGCTCACACCCGCATCCCGCGCTCCCGTGACATCGTTCAGGCTGGGAGCTGCGGTCATCATCAAAATCGGCACATGAGGGCTGGGACTATCCGCGCCAGTGCGGATCATGCGTGTCAAATCGATACCGTCCAACTGTTCCATTCGACGTTCGGTAATAACGATATCGTACTGCCGCTGACGTAATTCACCATATGCCCGGCTTCCGTCACCAACGGTATACACCATCATAATTCCTAATGAATTCAGCATATCACGCGTTAGCGCACGTAATTTCTGATCTTCGTCGACGATTAGAATTTTAAGGTTCTCAATCTGCTCAGACATCGTACGTCACATCTTTCCTTGCCGACTCCGGTGACGGTCAATTTCGCCGATACGCCGATTTCATGTTAACATGGCCGGCGTTAACCTTGTTATATAAGCGAATGGTGAGGAAAATCCCGTCTTGCGGTTGTATTATTTGACATCTGGAGGGGACGATAGCAAACTTGGTAGGCGCCCATTCGTCATCTTCGATACCACCTTTGTAAGGAGGTTCGTCACATGTCTTGGCCCACCAAAATTTTCACGATCATCGCCGCCAATTGCGCTGCTGTCTTTTCTCTTGGTCCCAGTCAAGCCGCGACTCAGTCGCTTGCACTGCTAGAGAACAGCGAATCAACACCGCTCGTTTGCGAAGCTGGAATTTGCAAAGCGGAATTTTCGACATTCTGCCTGCAGAAGGAACGCGACCTTCCCCGCGCGGGCGATCCGTACCATGTCGCCACGGGTGGCGCGGTGACGCTGGTCCTGACACTAGCGAACGGCACACTGAAACGCATACCGGCAAACTCTCATGTCATCATCAAGGCCGCGCGCAGCGGGCACACCGCGGTGACCATTGAAATACCCCATGCCAAATTGAGCGGTTTAGGCGCACAATCCGTCGCGATCGAAGTCGGCGAACGAGTGGCGCTCATGCCCGACCCGATACTTGGCGACGACAACCCTCAAACGGCGCAAGACAAACGGTTGGCGACGGGACCGTTGCGCGGCCTTGGGCAGAAAGTCGTGGATACAGGTCCGCATGACGCCGATCGCGTGCGCCTCTTGAACCGGCTGATCAATGCGCTGCCCAATTCCATCGAACGACAGGCCGATGCGCGGCAGTCCTTGTGGCGGCGTGCGGCGGCAACCGGATTCCAAACCTTCCAGCGAACCCGCATCGCGAAAGCCGAATATGACGCGTGTTGGCAGGATAGAGTCGTCGAACTCTACGGCTACTCCGTTCGCCATTGCCTGCAACGGCGCCACGATGGATTAATGTGGCAACACGTCAAACGATATTGGGGCGCCGTCGGCGCGGGAAGCTAAAGTAATGCGCCAACGAAGCAATCGGCATATCGCGCCCTAAGCGGCGGTAATCATTTCCAATACCGGTACCAAGGCCTGATCCGCTATTGCACGAATTTCCGCATCGGTTCTGTCCTGAATGGGGTGCGGTACGTATACGATGGCGGGATCGAACCCAAGCGCCTTGCCTTGCGCCTTTGCCGCTTCCTCGAAAGCGGTTGTTGCGATCATACCCCCTGGAATACCGCGACTATCGAGATCCGCAATGTCATGCAAACTGCACGACGTGCAGGAGCCTCAATCGGATAGCGCTTCGACAACGACGTCACACTCCATCGCAATCGCCTGCGCAACCCCAATCGGTGCCACTTTGGTATTTGTCGGCTTGGCATAGCGCCGGACCTTGATGCCACGCGCGGCCATGCCCTCTTCCAGCTGATCGAGGAAAACATTACCTCGTGCCTTCCCTATATCCAACAGACCGACCGTCAGCCCGTCGAGCGCCGCCGGTGGCGCTATACGCTCTCGTTTCACGGCCTCCGTTTCCGCCGTGGGATCAAGTAAAATCAACTCTTCCGTCATGTTCCGATCTCCTTGGTTACCATTTCGCTTCCCCGTTCTCCCGTTGCCGCCCAGCCACCAACGATGGCCGACATCATTCCCGCGATACCACCGGCCCGAACAATATTGAGGCCTCCGGGCCTAAATTTCGATAAGGTTTGCTCTGCCAAATGTTCCGGCATGCCTTCGGCGACGCCACCGGCGCCTCGGACCAACTCATGACCGGGCAACAGCAACGCTTCCTCGAATGCCTCCAGCGTGCGCGCTTTCGACCAACCGGCTTCGCGATAGGTCCTGAAATGTTCCGGCGACATGATGATGAGCGCATCATGTGCGTTGGCCTTCTTCGGATGGCCAATCGCGCGCAACGACATGGCAAGCGACCGTGTTAGCGATTCCGGGGTTCGCGAAAGCTGGTCGAAACTTCCCAACAACCCTTCCCCACCATACAGCGTAACCGCGGACCCTCCCGATGGCGCACCGCGCTCGACCGCCAAAGGTGCCCAATGCGGGTCGGTCTCATCTTCGGCGAAGCAATAGGTGTACTTGCCGGGATTGCCAAGCGTCGCGCGGTCGATGCCTCCGGGAATGCCGCCGCCGATATTGCGAATTACAAGCTGCAATGCCCTGCCAATCGTGCCATTCGCCCGATTGCCCTGGCCCAACGCATTCTCGCCGGAATTCATGCCAATCGCTTTTGCAATAGGTCCATTCACGATCACCATGGGGCCGACAAAATGAGTCGTGCAAAGCATACCGTGCATGCAGAATTCGGGCATTAGCGCGGCTTCGACCGCTGCCAACACAACCGGCAAATATTCCGGCTTGCACCCCGCCATTACCGCGTTTATCGCAACCTTTTCCACGGTGCATCCAGCGAGGTTGGGTGGCACGCACCCGATTGCTTCATCGGGCGCACGTGTCGTGCCCGAAAGCATCCGCAACACACGCACTTCCGTGGGCGGAACAACGGGTAGACCATCGCTCCAACCACGTTCGAAACATGCTTCGATATCATCTTCCAACGATGCGATCTCTATTCGGCGCGAGGTAACATTCGTATCCCCGAAGCGCACCGCCAGCACTTCCGCCATACCGGGGTCGACACTCATCGAGCCACAGCCGGGCCTGTAGTCTGGCAATCCCTCCCCTAAACCATTGATTCCGGTGAATTCACGCCATTCCTGCTGGTGCCAGCCGATGACACGGCCGGTTTCCCTTCCGCCTTCCATTCGAATAAGGGTCGGCACGGTCTCGATATTCAGATGGTAGGATTGCTCAAGGTCCCGGTCATCAATTACGTCACCGATACTGTCTGGGAATGTTGGGTCATCCTGACTGCAAACCGCGAGCGAAGGAACTTCTTTCGCCAGAGCGTCATACACCGGTTCCAACAGCGTACATGTCGGGCAATCACGCTTCGCAACTATAATAAAACCATCGGAGATTTGCTGCATTGGTATACCGTGTTCGGTTCCTATGAACCGCAAGGGTAGCGGATAGAAACGATCGCGTCCAAGTCCAACCGCGGACAACGGTCAGGCAACGAAAATCATTGGTCCCGATGGAAACTTGCTTCGGTTTTTATATATGCGCCGGAGCGATGCGATCTTTAACATTCAAGAGTTGCGACCACGGTTTCGACCCTTGACCGCACCGCATCATAGGCCAATTGGCCGGATTCGATTCCCTCAAGCAACATGATCTCGCATTCCTTCGCCGCTTCGCTCAATTGTGGAAATCCGAAGGTCGCTCCTGAGCCCGCGAGTCCATGTACCAGTCGATAAAGCGAGTCCAGCGCCTCACGATCCACCGTATCGGCCGAAATTCTGGCCCACAATGAATTTATCTCGGCAATACGTTCCGGAAACTGTTTGGCGTATTTCTCACCCAGAATCTTCATCCGCTCGGCAATACGTTCGGACGCTTTTTGGTCCATACTAATTGTTCTTCTCCCAAAGCTCCGTCAATTGCCGTGACAAGTCGATCGGGTCGAATGGCTTTGAAATAACACCCAGCGCGCCAAGTTCCATAAGCTTGGCCACATCGTGTGCTTGACTTTTCGCGGTCATGAAAACTATTGGCTTATCTTCCAGTTTTGGAAGCGCGCGAACCGCCCGAAATGTATCAAGTCCATCCATTCCCGGCATCATGACATCGAGCAATATCAAGTCAGGTTGAAAATCTGGCGCCTTTTCGAGTGCTTCCTCGCCTGATCCGCAAATTTCGACGACAAAGCCACCAACCGTCTCCAAGGCCAATTTCGCAACGGTTTGAATATCGATTTCGTCTTCAACGCATAAAATTCTACCCAACGTTTTCGCCATAGAACTTCCCTTAAAAATTTTAAGAAAGCCAAATTGAATACTAAAAAGTAGCAATTCTCCGGAAAGAAGGCGCCCCAATAATAGGATAGTATGAGGCATCTCCCTTTGAAATTTCGTCGCCTTAATCTATTAGGTCATTTAGTTAAAATTGCATGATCATTGTAAGGTTTATACTATAAATCATGTCGAGTTTTTCGCATGCCATTGATTTGAGTGGTCTTAAATACAAATGTTGAGCACTAAGCGAAGTGTCAACGCCCAACCAAACGTATTATTGGTTGAGGACGATGAAATTCTGGCCCTCGCCTATTTGGAATACCTTAAAAGCGAACCTTGCAATACGAGTCATCGATCGACCGTCTCTTCTGCGATCGAATTGATAAGACAAATACCGCCGGATATCGTTTTACTGGATATTTTGCTTCCCGATGCGTCTGGCCTTGAAGTCCTCGATTATATCCAAAGCAATGCCATGCCTGTCTCGGTCATTGTCATGACCTCCGAGGGATCGATCGACAATGCGGTCGAGGCGATGCGGGCGGGAGCGTTTGATTTCCTCGTCAAGCCAATCAGCGCCACACGGTTTACCGCAACCTTCAAAAACGCGCTTGAACGTCAAACGCTGCGTCGAAAAGTTGACGCCTACGAAGGTGCTTTCACACAAAACGGTAGTTATGGGTTTATTGGTTCGTCGCTGGTTATGCAAAGCGTCTATCGCATTATCGCCAGCACCGCGGCCAGCAACGCGACCGCCTTTATCACGGGGGAAAGTGGTACAGGTAAGGAAATTTGCGCCGCCGCCGTTCACTCCCAAAGCCCGCGTCGCAATAAGCCCTTGGTCATTTTGAACTGCGCGGCGATTCCCAAGGATCTCATGGAAAGTGAGATCTTCGGTCACATAACAGGGGCATTTACCGGCGCCACCGCCGATAGAAAAGGCGCTGCGGCGCGTGCCGATGGCGGAACGATGTTTTTTGATGAGATCGCCGAAATGGATCTCGCTTTACAGGCCAAATTGCTGCGCTTTGTTCAAACTGGCGTTTACCAACAGGTCGGCAGCGACAAAACCGAACGCGCCGATGTGCGGCTCGTCTGCGCGACCAATCGAAACCCCATGGAAGAAGTGGAGGCAGGCCGGTTTAGAGAAGATTTGTACTATCGTCTGCATGTCATCCCGATAGAGCTTCCTCCCTTGCGGGACCGGGACGGCGATGTCATCGCGATCGCCGAACACATGTTGGCTAAATTCGCCAAAGAGGAAACGAAACGGTTCTCGTCGTTTTCGACGGAGGTCAAAGCTCTGTTTTTGAGTTATTCTTGGCCGGGAAACGTGCGTCAGCTCGAAAACACGATCCGTAACATAGTCGTACTGCAAGACGGCACCGAAGTTACGCGGGAGATGCTGCCGGAATTGTTACAGGATATATCCGTCGACGGCATCGCAACCAAAGCGGCAAACACCGAATCTACCGCCATCGCACCGCTGTGGCTTACGGAAAAACGAGCGATAGAAGAAGCCATCCGTCATTGTAACGGCAATATCCCGAAAGCCGCGCATCTACTCGAAATCAGTAACTCGACAATTTACCGCAAAAGGCGGGACTGGGCGGCACGCGAGGAAAAGGCTCGATTGTCTAGACAACAGCCATGAGGCAATGGATTGCCGGCGCCCTATTTGCGCGCCTAGTATGGGTTAGGGAGCGTACAAAACGATGACTATGAAACCACACAAGGTTCTCGGCCCCTGCGACTGGGCCGGCACTGAAATTCAGAACGATCCGCGTTGGCGATTTAGTCTTACGGCGGATGATGTTGCCGAACTGGATCGCGCGGACGCGGCACTACAGGCACGCGGCATGCCTTGGCAAGAGATGACCCGCGATGACTTTCCGCTGGAGGGGCTCGCGAAAAAACTGGCCGCTGTCCAAGTCGAATTGGAACAGGGTAGCGGTATGGCGCGGCTGGCTGAATTGCCGATCGAACAATTTTCAGGTCGGTTACGGCATATTTGGCAAGGTATCGGCCTTCACCTTGGGACACCGGTGCATCAAGATTATAAAGGATCGTTGATGCGGGATATCGAGGACAAGAATGAGAACACCGACGCCCTATTCGATCATGAATTGACGACACGCGACGGAAAGCCGTTTAAATCGTCGAAAGCCCGAACGCTGTCCAATGGCCCTCTGCGTTTTCACACCGACCGATGCGATGTCGTTGCGCTGCTTTGTGTCCGTCCCTCGCGCGCGGGTGGTGTTAGCCAGTTGGCGAGTTCGGCGCGCGTTCACAATGCCATGCTCGAACGGCGCCCTGATTTGGCGGCGCTGCTTTATCGCCCCTATCACCGCTCGCGCCAGGGCGAAGAGTTTGGCGGTGAGAAAATGACATATGCACTCCCGGTTTTTGGGCAGCGCAATGGCCAGTTTACAAGTCATTACTCCCGCACCTATGTGGAAGCGGCACAGGAAATCGACCCAACCCATAAGCTCAGCGAAGCGCAATTCGAAGCGCTGGACATGTTGGCCGCGCTCGCGGGTGAATTTTGCATGGAATTTACCTTCCAAGCCGGTGATATGCAGTTCCTCAACAACCATGTAATTTACCACGCTCGGACTGCTTATGAAGATGACGCGGATGCCCAACGTCGATTGCTGCACCGGTTGTGGCTATCCATGCCCAATAGCCGGGCCTTGCCAGAGGATCATTCGGTCTTATGGCGCAACGTAGAGGCCGGAGCGGTTCGCGGCGGCATCGGCCTCGCATCCGCCACGGCATAACCGTAAGGAAAATTAATCATGCATTGGACTGAACGGCGCGAACGGTTTCGCGCGCTCCTGGACGGCGACAAATGTATTCATCCTGGCTCCGTATATGACGCCGTTTCGGCGCGTATCGCGGAGGACCTCGGCTTCGAAGTTGGCATGTTTGCCGGCTCCATCGGATCGCTCTCCGTACTCGGCGCGCCCGATCTTATCGTGCTGACCTTGACCGAATTCGCGCAACAGGCCTATCGCATCTGCCGCGCCGGCAATTTGGCACTCTTGGTCGACGCCGACCACGGCTACGGCAATGCGTTGAACGTCAAACGAACGGTCGAAGAACTCGAATCTGCCGGCGTCGCGGCGATGACCATCGAAGACACCATTTTGCCCACGCCCTATGGTCAGACCGGCGGCCCGGAGTTGATCTCCTTGGACGAGGGCACCGGGAAAATGCGTGCCGCGCTGGAAGGGCGACAGGATCCGAGCCTTGTCGTTGCCGGCAGAACCAGCGCCGCCTCGATTTCCGGGCTCGATGACGCCATCGCACGCGCCAAGGCCTACGAAGCCGTGGGCGTCGATGCCATGTTCTTTACGGGCATCAATACACCGGCCGAGCTCGAGAAGATCGCCAATGCAATCAGTATCCCGATTTTCCTTGGCAGCTTGGGTCCCGAGCTTTCGGACAAAGACATGCTCGGAAAACTCGGCGTCCGCATCGGATTGCAGGGCCACATGCCGATCATGGCGGGAATTCAGGCTGTTCACGACACCTTGAAAGCCTTACGCGACGGTGTCGCTCCCAAGGATCTCAGCGGTGTCGCATCGAGCGATTTGATGAAACAAGTCACACGCGGCGCGGAGTACAGCCGCATGACCAAGGACCACCTCAACAGCAAATAAATCCGCTGTTTTTCCAAATCAGCGCGTCAATGGCATGCCAGCAACGTGGTTCGAGGGGTATACGAAAAGGGTAGATTTTTAATTAAATCACTTGAATTAATTCAGATGATTTAATAGCATCCCTTCATGGTCGAGACCGATACACGAGAAAAACTGGTTGCCGCCGCCGAACGCCTATTCGCGGAACGCGGCGCGGACAATGTTTCCTTGCGAGAAGTAAACCGTGCGGCGGGGCAAAAAAACGTCGCCGCCCTGCATTATCATTTCGGTACACGGCGCGCTCTTATGGTCGCTATCTTCGAACGGCGCATGGCGGACATAAATCGGCGACGGTTGGAAATGCTGGAGGCCATGGCGACCGAAAAGCAGGACCAAGACATTCGCAATGTCGTCGAGGCGATGGTCTTGCCGCTCGCGGAACAGTTAGCCGACCCGAAACGCAACAGTCATTATATCCGCTTTCTAGCCCAAGCGGTTGCTGACCCTAATGTCGATATCGGCGACCTGATTCGGGGCCGGTTCGATCATGGATTCGCGCAAACAAGGCGCCTGCTGCAACAAATACTGTCTGGCTTACCAGACCGCATCGTCGAACAGCGCATCCAACTGGCTGGCGCGCAAATGGTCTACGCCTTAGCCGATAAGGAGCGGTTCATGGCGAACGATGACCGTCAACCTGCCGAACTCTGGCTTTTCATCGATAACTTAATCGACGCGATCGCCGGCATGCTGGCCGCCCCGGTTTCGCCAGCAACCCGCCAGCGTCTGAACAACAGCGAAAAACTATCCGCTTAAGGAGCAAGAAAACATGGCATACGAACACATCACGGTAAAACCACTAGCCGGCGCGATCGGCGCGGAAATCTTCGGCGTTGATCTCTCGCAAGATGTCGCCCCAGATACCTTGGAGGAAATCAAAAAAGCGTTCCTCGACAATCTTGTGATTGTCTTTCGGGATCAGAATTTGACGCCGGATACCCAGAAGGCCTTTTCGCGCAATTTCGGTTCGTCGCATATCAATGATTTCTTCCCCACCGTCGAGGGCCATCCGGACGTCCAACTCGTTGCCAAAAACCCGGAGGATACGCGCAATGTCGGCGACGCTTGGCATACCGACGTCTCCTATGTCGCCAAACCACCACTCGGCTCCATGCTTTACGCGCTGGAAGTTCCGGAAGCCGGCGGTGACACCATGTTTTCAAGCACTTATTACGCCTACGAAACCTTGTCAGATGGCATGAAGTCGCTTTTGGAACCTCTAAATGCGGTCCACAGCGCAACCAAAAGCTTCGGCGTAAACGCGACCGGGCCGGAAATGCGCACCAAGAACAAAGCGATGGCGTTCAAATATTCCGAAGACGCCGAACAAATCGCGGTGCATCCCGTGGTTCGGACCCATCCCGAAACCGGCCGCAAGGGGCTCTATGTAAACAGCTCTTTCACGAAGCATTTCGAAGGTATGACGGCCGAGGAAAGCGCTCCTCTGCTGAAGTTCTTGTACGACCATATGGCCCGCCCGGAAATGACCTGCCGGGTCCGCTGGGAGAAAGGAACGCTAACCTTCTGGGATAATCGTTGCGCACATCACTATGCGCTCAACGATTATCAGGGCCAACGGCGGGTCATGCATCGCGTGACCGTGCTGGACGATTTAAGGGAAGTACGCACCGAGGCCGCAGCATAGCAAGTTCGCGTTACCCAGGCCGAGTAGATTAAGATGCCCAAAATAATTCTTGGGAGCGTGATTTATGAAACTCGGACTTGCAATCGGTTATTCCGGTGCGGCGATGGACCTGCCCGTCAAGCGCGTACAGTTGGCCGAGCGGCTCGGTTACGATTCGGTTTGGACGGCTGAAGCCTACGGGTCCGACGCGGTCACGCCGCTCGCTTATCTCGGCGCGGTAACCGAGCGCATCAAACTCGGCACGGCGATCATGCAAGTGTCCGCGCGGACGCCGGCCAACGCGGCGATGTGCGCCGGCACCATCGATGCCATGACCGGCGGCGGACGCTTTATTGCCGGACTTGGGGTATCCGGCCCACAGATCGTCGAAGGCTGGTATGGCGAACCTTGGGGCCGTCCCTATTATTGGCTCAAGGACTATGTCGAGATCATGCGCAAGATCTTCGAGCGCGAAGGCCCGGTCAGCCACGACGGCAAGCAAATTCAACTCCCCTATACCGGCGAAGGCGCATTGGGGGTCGGCAAACCGTTGACGTCGATCCTGCATATGACGCCGGATATCCCAATCTACATCGGTTCCGGAAACGAAGCGACCGTACGCCTTACGGGCGAAGTCGCGGATGGCTGGCTGCCGCTTGGCTATACGCCAGGCACGTTTCACGAATATAAGGGCTGGCTCGAACAAGGTTTCGAGCGCGCGGGGAACGGGAAAAGTTTCGACAACTTTGAAATCCAGGCTTCGGTTCACGTCGAAATAGACGAGGATGTCAGCGCTGCGCTGGACCGGTTGAAACCGCGAGAGGCGCTTTACATCGGCGGCATGGGACACAAGAACAAAAATTTCCATAAGGAAATGATGATCCGCCGGGGATATGCCGAAGCGGCGGATCGTATACAGGAGCTCTTTCTTGCAGGCCGCAAGCAAGAGGCCGCCGCCGCGGTGCCGGACGAATGGGTCGATATTAAATCACTGGTTGGCCCGCGGGCCCGGATCAAGGAACGCTATCAGGCTTGGGAAGATTGCGAGGCGACAAGCATTACGGTTCGCACCAAACAGGATGAAGCCGTTGAAATCATGGCGGAAGCCGCGCGCCTCAATCCGGCACGGAGATAGGACAACGATATCGGCGCATACGTCAGCCGTGCGGCCTTAAAGCAAACCCTTGTCGGGACAAAAATCATACCTATTTAATTGGTATGCTCGACGGGAAACCGTCGCATTTGGCGCCCCGCGCAACCCCCTCCCCAATCCCCCTGCGCGGGGCGTCATAAGGGGCCTTTGAAAAACAAAATCGTATCCTGCGGCAGGCTCCGCCTATTAGACGTCACAGTTTTACAGCAACAGTGTCCCGATGGCGTTTATGCCTCGATAAATTCATCGAAATAACCACGATAGGTCTGCGG